>JAIFKL010000008.1 GCA_020049595.1 Desulfobacteraceae bacterium | reverse complement strand
CGCTCCCACATTTTGGGGGAGAACGCAGTGTTCGGACGCTCTGTCCAGAAGCGGACAAATCGGGTGTATCTGTCTGATACGGCTTTATAAATGCTCTTTAAATGCTCTTTATTCATATTTGTGAAAAGGTAGTGTAGCGCACGGTAACAAAAGACTGCATCTATTTTTATAATGACTCATTCAAATCATATTCCAGCTTGTCTTCTGTCGGATAGCTTTTTCCATATTTTAATTCATCTGCCGTCCACCTGACCGGCCGGATAGTCCCTGATTGACAGGCTCAACAACCGATGCTGCCTGAGCGCAGCCGAAGGAACAGGCAAAACACAAATCAGGAAAATCCTTTAATCCTGAAAATCAGGGTCAAAAATGAGAGTTGAGACATTTTAATCAGGAATACTAAATGGATGGCTCCGCTTCATTTCATAAGACTTATAAAATTCAAGCCCGGGAATATTTTTTTTTGCATATTCTTCCACTGTCGGATGAACGGAATGCGTGACAATCAGGGGATAGACTTTTGCCCGAACATGAGCGGACACCCGATCTAAAAGCTTCTGAAACCGGTCTGCATCTTTTTTCCCGAACTGGGATTTGCTCTCGCCGATCACATAAACCTTTTTGCCTTTTTCCAATCCTTCTCCGTAAATATTGATTTCATCGTCTTTTCCGTCAGCATAGACAATATAACGCCTGTCCATGACCTGAATATCAATGTCTTTCTTTTTCTTCAATACTTCAGGGAGAAAAGCGATGGCTTCGTTTTCCAGAAAATATCCGAAAGAAGTCGAAAGCCCGCCTAATTCTTTTGCCATCCTATCCTGCTTCTTAACCACTTCCCTCAGTGTTTCTTCGGTTCTTTTCTGAGCTTCGGCAAGTTCCTCTACCCGCAGTTCGGTTCTTTTCTGAGCTTCGGCAAGTTCCTCGACCCGCAGTTCGGTTCTTTTCTGAGCTTCGGCAAGTTCCTCGACCCGCAGTTCGGTTCTTTTCTGAGCTTCGGCAAGTTCCTCAACTCTCAGTTCGGTTCTTTTCTGAGCTTCGGCAAGTTCCTCAACTCTCAGTTCCGTTCTTTTCTGAGCTTCGGCAAGTTCCTCTACCCGCAGTTCTGTTCTTTTCTGAGCTTCAGCCAACTCAAGCGTTTTATCGCCCAGAGCAGAAACCACATTCTCCAATCTCTTAAAATCAGCTTTTGTAACCGTATCTAAGACTTCTTCCCTAAGCTGATCCAAAATCTTCATCATCGGAAACTGCATTTCCGTCGGAAGTTGTTCGATTAATTTATTATATGATATCATAAAAAAATCTCCTTTCGGGTCAGGTATGATGAACAATTGCGGCATATCTGCAATCATTGCCGTGTATATCTACAAGGACTGACTGTGTAACTACAAGGATTGTGTCTAAGCAAGGATTTCCGAATGAAAGAGAACCTGTAATCCTTGCTTATACACAATTCAGGCACAGCCCCGTCATTCCGGCGAAAGTCGGAATGACGAGTGTCTGCGTCCTTACTTTTCCGCAAGACAGCGCAGATAAGCAATAGCATGATTCATCTCTATCCTGCCGCCGTCTTCCGGCATAAAAATATTTGTCGGATTCATTCCCGCCAGTGCCTGTAAGACCAGTATGACATCTTGCAATTTAGAGGAACTCGCTTTAACCATAAGGTTAAAAGACTCAGAAGCAGCCAGATTATCCTTATCTTTTACAGTCAGCGTTATCGTGACATTTCCGGTACTAATTTTGTTCAACACCGTTATTTTGATTCGCTTATTGTCTATAATCTCAATGTTGTCCTTCGGGATCAATGGCTCATTTGAAGAACTTTTTTCTATGACAAGTTCGGCTACCGCTGTTTTATCATCCGTAACCTCGAAAGGTATGTAATAAACACCGGAACCGCATTGTTCGTTTACATAAACGAGTTTATCGGAAATATCTGTCACGAAAACCGGCGGAACACCCATCCCTTCGGCATTCCAGAAGCCTTCGTAAATAACATAGTTGCTGCTGCGCGGGATGCCCGGATTCGGACTCTGCCCCAGCGTGCCTTGCAGCTTGTAGTTTGCCGAAGATATGATGTCGGCAGTACCTTCTGCGTTAAACACATCTTTGACCAAGGTATATGCCCCGTAAGCCTGAGCATTCAAGGAAAAGATAGAAAACACAACCATCAAGATCACAACATATCGAGCCATTTTTTGTCTCCTTTTAATTTGTCTTTTCAGGGATTATTTTCTTTTCATCCGTCACCGGATGACTCTCTGCATCATTGATTTTGGCGTACAGCGACGCCGCTGTTTGCAGGGCAATCTGACTGTTTTTGTCCAGATTGCCGAAATCCGATACAGCGGAAAGCAGATCAATCGCTTTTTCCGCAACCCGCTGTTTCATCAGATCAAGCATTTTCTCATCTTCAAATCTAATTGTCCATACAATATTTTCTCCTTCTTTTGTCATTTTCAGGTTAAGTGAAATCTCACCGCCGTATCTGCCCAAGCCCAGCACTGCGGCACTGCTGAGGACAGAATACTCATTCAGGTTCAGCCGGAGTTCGTATCCGCATGGCTGAGAAGCCGACACGTTTTCCTCTGCGGCGCACGGAAAGCACATCAGCACAGCGACTAATAAGACAAAAATTGTTTTACAGATACATCGTTTCATAAATAATAATTTGCCATGTTGATAATGTCCGAACCCTGATTCTCAGGATTTAAGGATTTGCATGATTGCTGTCAAGCCAATCGGACATGCTCAATTTCACTGACAAGCTGAACAGGCAAAACACAAATCCTGTAAATCCTTTAATCAAGTGAATCAGGGTTCAGACGTTTGCCCCGCAAATTTGCTGTATCGGGCTGTCTGCTTTCATTCTCTCGCTATGCTCTTCGATGACCCGAATCATATCCTGAATCAATTCCACTTCCTTTTCTTCAAAATAAGCTTCCCCGCATTGTCCGCAAACCCATGCCGGAACTTCATTCAATGACAGATGGCAGCCTTTCCGGCTGATATGAAAAGGGGAAAAACCGCGCTCCATTGTTCCCTGACAATAGATACATTTCATAGCGCTTTCCTTTTTTTAAACCCTTGTTCCCATTCCCGATCATTCGGAAGATAAGCAGTTATAATCGAAAGATATTCAGATTTCGGAGCGCAGACAGCATGAATCGCCCTATTTTTTTCTCCGTAACCCAATATCAGACAGCTATGTCCTCGTGAATTTTCAGGATAGTCTTCAATCAGTTCGCCGTTTCTGACAACATTCCTGATTTCGGACGGAGATATCATTCTGTCCGCTTGGACATCTGCCTTACTGCGTGCGGAAGAAACAGAATTTTCTTTTCAGCACTTTCACGGACAAGATTCATTGTCTCTGTCTTTTCCAAAGCTCACCCTGATTCCGAACCCTGATTCTCAGGATTAAAGGATTTACAGGATTTCTGTCAAGCCAATCGGACATGCCGAATTTCACTGACAAGCTGAACGGGCAAAACACAAATCAGGAAAATCCTTAAATCCTGAAAATCCTGATCCAGACCTTATCCCGCTGTTTCTCTGATCGCTTCCAATAACCTTGTCTGTATTTCTTCCGAAAAATCAACAATAACAAAGCGATCCGCCGGATACAGATAATCTTCGCCTGATTCGTCAATCACACGCAGACATCCTGCCCCTTTTGCTTTTTCATCCGAAAGAATGCGGTAAAGTTTCCGGCTTTCCAAGTCGTCATATCCCTTGTTCGATATACAAATAGCAAATTTCATTTTCATTCCAAAATGCGTTTGACTTTCATTTTCCGCCGTCCGACGCCGTGGGCTTCATACCAATGAATTTCAGCTTTATGGATGTCTCCGCTTGGGAATCGGACGATGGCAACACCTTTGAGTTTTCTCCAGCGATGTCCTCCAAACTGAGACTTGAGTTTATTATGTTCTCGGACAGATAAGTTTACAGCAATAATCTCGATTGCTGACAGATCGCTGAGTAATTCAAAGTCTTCTCCCATATTCCACAACTTCCGAATCAGGATTTTCAGGATTAAAGGAACTGACGGTTTTCGGCACTGCATACGCCGCCGAAAACAGCATACACACCAATACCATCCCGCCGATAAGACTGAATAAAGCTTTTTTCATAATTTACCACGAAAGCACGAAAGAAACGAAAAACACGAAAAATAATTTTTATTTTCCTTTCGTGCTTTTCATAATTTTCGTGTTTTCGTGGTTCAGATTTTCTTTTACCGCGAAAGCACGAAAGAAACGAAAAACACGAAAAATAAGTTTATCAAATCTTTCGTGGCTTTCATAAATTTCGTGATTTCGTGGTTCACATTCCGCTTTTCTTTACATTATGCAAAATAAATGAAAATCTTATAATCCAGAAAGATTTTTTTTGCAAATTTTTTTGATTGATTATTTAATATATTGAATATTAATAAAAAATAAAAATCTGGGTTGTAAGATCAGGGTTTCAGGGTCAGAAGGCATCTGAACTTCTTGCAAAGATGCAAAGGACTGTTTAAGAATGTCCGGTTTTCTGTCTTTTCTTCTTTGCGGTCTTTGCGCCTTTGCGAGAAATTTTATTTCCTACACTGTCTTTTTATGATAACTCATCCCACTCGGATTCCAATTGACGAAAAATTTCTCTGAGTTCCTCAGCAGGCTTTTCCGCAAGTTCCTGTCTGGAAGACACTGTGCGTTTCAGAATCCGCTGCGCCATGCGGATTTCGCCGATAAGTTCGCCTTTGTCCATTCCCTGTTCGATCCCCTGTTCGATTCCCTGTTTAATTCCCTGTTTAATTCCCTGTTGTATCCCTTGTTCGATTCCCTGTCTCATGCCGATCTGAATGAGTTCCTGACCGGCAACGGTCTTGTCAAGCGGCGTCAGTTCAAGCATGGCTTCGATCTCCTTTCGGGTTAGTTCCGGAAATCTTTGCAGAACCGCATAGACTAAGAGTTCTGCGAGATTTTTCATTTGATATTCCGGAAGATTGAGTGAAAAAATATCTGCTTTCCATTTTCGGACCGCTCCCTGAAGTTCCTTTTTATCCGAAAGCGCAAAAGGTCTGAGAACCGTCAGCGCGCCCGGCCTGCCGCCGGTTTTTTTCAGACATTCCCCCAGATAGGCACGGATCATCCGGTTCGGACGGACGCAGGACAGGGAAGGGTTTCCAGGGTCGTATTTTCTGTCTGTAAAAAGCACTACTGCCGTAAAGGCTTCCGTGCTGTCCGACTGCTCGTACCATGTGCAGATTTCCCGGAAAGTCCGCCAGTAAATTTTTGGATCCTGCCAGCCCTGAACTTCAAGAAAAACATTGGGACCCGGGGCGTCCCTGCGCCGGAAAAAGCCGTCAAATCGCTTTTCCGTAGTCTTTGCCGTGATGCTTTCAAACGCGTAGTCTCCTTCCGCCTTCAGCCCCACAAGTTCAAACAGGCTTTTCGGGTCTATCTTAAACAATTCGTAAAACAGCGCATCGCTTTTCATTTATACTTATGATGCTCCAATTTTTCTGAATAAAAACTCGCTGATTACTCTGACAAAAATTTCCGGCTTTTCCAATCCCATCAGATGTCCGGCATCATCAATGACTGAGAATTTCGCTCCCGGAATGTGCTGATGAAGATATTCGCCGTATTTTACCGGCGTCAGTCTGTCGGCTGCGCCGGAAATAATCAGCGTCGGAGCGGTGATTCTGCTCACTTTTTCCATGAGGTCGAATTGATTGCACGCGCTGAAATCGCCGTGAATGACTTCCGGAATATTTTTCAGGAAATCCTCACGCCCGGTTTGAATCAGAGACGCACAAGCCGAAGGACCGAAAGCATAGTTGCAGATGAGAGCAATTGTGTTTTGAAAGTCATTCAGAAGTCCGTCTATGATTGCAGGAGCGACACGCAGGCGTGCGCCCGTACCCACAAGAATGAGGCAGGCGAGCCATTTCGGTGAGCCAAGCGCGAGCATTTGAGCAATTGCGCCGCCGAGCGAATGCCCTGCCAGCGCAACATGGGAAAGCTTCAATTCGGAGACAAAGGACTCGATAAAGTCTGCGTAGTCTTCAACCCGCCTGCGTCCCTGTCCCCCGGATTGAGCGTGTCCCGGCAGATCAAGCCCGTAAACATTGATGCCGGGGAGATTTCTGAGTGACTCGTGCCAGTGCCGATGGCTGCCCCCGGAGCCGTGAATTAAGAGCAATGAGTTATTGTCTGATGATGTGCTGTGAGAAAAAAAGATATTTTCCCCGCCGATTTGTATGAAAGACATACGAGATATTCCTCCGAGATATCTTCTTCAATCAAAAGGATTCATCAGTTTAAGATCGGGAATCAGACTGAAATCTTTAATATTTCGAGTCATAAGCGGTAAATTGAGATATAGTGCTGTAGCGGCAATAATCACATCCGGAAGCTTTACGCGATAATTCTGACGTATAGAAATACATATTAGACATTTTCGGAAATAAGCGATGCCCCCTTTTTATTAAAATCGGTATTAAAATCGGTCTCGCAAAGCACGCAGAGAGCGCAAAGCCGCCGGAAATCGCGGAACGGACGCTTTCTCTCTTTCTTCCTCTGCGCCCTCTGCGTCCTTTGCGAGAACCTTTTTTATTTCCGAAAATGTCTATTTCAGCAATTGGAGATGTTAAGGGATACTCTATTAATCTTTGCAGCAAATCTCTTGTAACTTTCAAGGAGTCTTTCGTATGTCCCTGCCATCCCAGAATTTCAATACGGGAGATGACAGAGATATATGCGCCTGCTTTCATCATGTCTGAAAACAATTGCTCTCCATGTTCATCTAACTGACCGTTTATAAGATAAATCGGAATGTTAGAATCCAAAAGACAGCCGTGTTTCATTAATCCCATTCCCGTTTCCATTCTGCACGCATGGCTGTAATGTCTTCATCAATTTCATCTTTGCTTTTTCCGGGTTTAATAACCCCTCTGCTGCGTTTCATAATATTTTCAATAAATTCTTCAGATTCAGCGGTTTTTTCTTTTTCTAAAACAGTGATGATGACGTGTAAATTATCTCCATCAGGCATATCATCAATCCATTGGAGCATTCCATGACGATAAATCGCCTTGTAACTGTTAAGCATTTCAATTCACCTTAATGCTATACATGGCGTGCTGAAAATATAATTTCAGCACACCGAGTATGTTTTTCAGAAAAGCGTAATACTACCCGCCGTAAAGCACAGCCAGTATGGTTGCGCTGCCCTTTTTGGACCCCAGTATGTGAGGCGTAGTAGAAAGATAATACGCGCTGTCTCCGGGTTCAAGTTCAAACGCGTCCTCTCCGATTTTAAGCCTGACTACACCGTTCAGCACATAGATAAACTCTTCTCCTTCATGCACCGAAATCTCGTCTTCGGGGTTTTCCTCCAACTGCACGACCAATGCCTCCATGTGACGACCTTTGACTTCAGGCGCAAGACTTTTGTAAGTATAAAGTTTTTTCTTGCCGGTCAGGGTTGAAGAGCGCGAAATGGTCTTCTGGTCTGCTTTTCGGGTGATGGAATAAATTTTTTCGCCGACGCCCGAAATAAGCCTGCTGAACGCGCTGTCAAGTGCTTTTGACAGCTTGATAATCGTACCGAGCTGAGGCTGTACCTCATTGCTCTCTATCTGAGATAAAAGTTCTATCTCAAAGCCCGTCATTTTTGAAAGCTCATCCAAAGACAGGCCTTTGTCTTCTCTCAGCTTTCTGATCCGGTTTCCGATTTCCTCAACCGAAGGCTGCGCGGATTTTGAAATATCACCTGTCAGGTCTTCAAAAAAATCAACATTTATGTGCGGCGGTTCTTTTTTCATATCTGTTTTTACTCCCGTTAAAATTGAATATTGAGAAGTGAGAAATAATTGGCTCTCACTTCTCACTGAAGTATTTCTCGCAAAGACGCAAAGATCGCCAAGGAAAAAAGCCTCTCTTTCGGGAAAAGCTGTTTATCTCTCTCCGTCTTTGCGTACTTTGCGCCTTTGCGAGAAACCTTTTATACTGCCCACCGGAATAATCTGCGCTTCTGTAGAACGGCTTTGCAAGCCGTTTTGTCGGCAGAACGGTTTGCAAAACCGTTTTACAGAAAATTCGGAAAGCGCAAATTATGACGGTGGAAAGTATATTTCCGATAAGGTCCTTTATTTTGCACGATATTTTTCAGGCAAAACAGCCGTGGAACCCCATTCTTTCGGGAGCTTTTGTCCGGGTGTTTCGCCGAATTTATCTTTCAGTTTGCTCAAGCCGGGACGGGCATATTCCATGTGTCCTTCTTTGAGCGTGCGGCCGTTGATCATTGCCTCGGAGCGCAGTCTTCTGCCGATGGTTTTTTCCATAAATCTGCCGAGTTCGAGAATGCGATCCACGTCATACCCGTGTTCGATGCCCATCTCGTCAATCTGAACGAGCGTGTCTTCAAGGCAGACCAATCCCACATAGCGGGGATCACGGTAGTAATAGTCTCCCGTGCCTTTGGTGGGGCAGTCATCTAAGAAGTTGGCAGGCTGTCCGCCCAGACCGCCCAGCGTGCATTCAAAATGCGTAATGCCTGCCTGCAATGTCGCGAGAACAGACGCTGAAGCCATGCGCTTGGTTTCATGGAAATGAGCAATATGCAGGTCAGTATTGGGCATTTCATCCAGCACCATTGAAAAATAACGATAAACCTGCGCCGCAGATGCGCTGCCGTCATGGTCGGCATGTTCGATGTCGTGCGCGCCGATTTCAAGCCATCGCTTTGCAAATTCAACAGCGTCCTTCAACTCCGTTGCGCCGCCGATGGGGCTTCCCCATATCGTGCTGACCGTTCCGCACATCTTCATGCCGGCGTCGTTGCATTTCTTGATGCAGCGTTCCGATTCTTTCCAGTAGTCAGGCAGCGTAGTTCCCGAATTGGCAAAATGATGCTGCTCTTCGGTGGAAACCATCATCAGAAGGCGATCAGGGCCGATGCCTTTCTCTTTCAGACGAATGGCACGGTCAACCGAGGCTTCACGAATCGTGATACAGGTGAAACAAATATCATCGTAGTTGATGCCTCTGTTCGCACACTGCTTTTTAAAGCGGTCGCTTCTCACATGGGTGAGCAATTCCTCCGCATCCCTGAACTGGGGCATTAAATAGGGATTCCCCAGATTCGTCACTTCGATATCGCGGCATCCGGCAAAGATAAGTTCCTCAAGATAGAATATCTTTGCCGCTGTTGAGATGAATTTCTCCTCATGCTGAAACCCGTCTCTGACCGTAATATCTCCGACGGTCACTTTCTTGGGCATTCTGGGGAAAATCTTCCAAAGATCGTACTCTGTCATATTTCAATTGTCTCCTTCGTTACAAAATTATAAATCTCTCGCAAAGAACGCAGAGAGCGCAAAGAAAAGCTTTTATAAAAAAACTCTGCGGGCTTTGCGCCATAGCTGAAATCAGATGCGAGAACCTTTTATTTCCGATAATGCCTATTTTCCTTTATACACAGGCTTTCGCTTCTCACGAAAAGCGGCAAGCCCCTCGATGCGGTCTTCGGTGGGAATTGTCACCCAGTACGCGTTTGACTCAATGGCAAGCCCTGTATGAAGATCAGCTTCAATGCCGTAGTTAATCGCATACTTGACCTGCTCGATGGCGATGGGGCCGGTTTCGCAAATCATCGCCGCCATTTTTCTGCATTCCGCGAGCAAATCTTTCAACTCACATATCTGATTGACCAGACTGATTTTCAGGGCTTCTTCCGCGCCGACACGCCTGCCCGTAAACATCAGTTCTTTTGCCTTGCCGCGTCCCACCAATCGGGGCAATCGCTGAGTGCCGCCGCCGCCCGGAATAATCGCCAGCCGCGTTTCCGTAAGCCCCATCGTGGCATTCATGGAGGCAATGCGAATATCGCTTGCCAGCGCAAGTTCCGTGCCGCCGCCCAGCGCAACGCCGTTGACCGCCGCGATAACCGGCTTGTTCAACTGCTCAATCGAGGTGAAAAGATTCCGTATCGTAAAAATATACTCTTTCACCTGCGTAGGATTGAGCGTTGCACGTTCTTTCAAATCTGCACCCGAGCAGAAAGCCTTGTCGCCCGCGCCGGTGATGATTATGACTCGCACATCGCTTCTGAAACGAAGCGATTCGATCTGATCCCGCAAAGCCCGAAGCAGCGCAAAGTTGAAGGAATTCATCACGTCAGGTCTGTTCAGCGTAAGCGTCACAACACTGTCCTGCTCTTCTGCCAGAAGAATATTTTCGTCCATTAAACCCCCTTAAATTGAGAATTGAGAATTGAGAATTGATGATTTCTCACTTCTCAATTCTCAATTCCTACGCCGTTTTGATTTTCGCGTCTTCTTCTCTGTTCAGCCGTTTGGTCGCGTCTTCCCGGAGCTTGTATTTCTGAATCTTTCCGCTCGCAGTCGTCGGATACTCGTTGACAAACATGAAGAAAGCCGGAACTTTGTGATAAGCAATTTTGTCTTTGCAAAATTCCTTCAATTCCTCTTCCGTAGCAGTGACGCCGGCTTTTAACTGAATATACGCCGCGACTTCTTCGCCGTATTTTTTGCTGGGAACACCCACCACCTGAACATCTTTGACTTTGGGGTTCGTGTAGAGAAATTCCTCGATTTCTCTGGGATAGACATTTTCACCGCCCCGGATAATCATGTCTTTTATTCTCCCGGTAATTTTGCAGTAACCGTTCTGATCCATCACCGCCAGATCGCCGGTATGAAGCCACCGGTCTTTGTCAATGGCTTTTGCCGTAGCTTCGGGCATCTTGTAATAGCCTTTCATCACATGATAACCCCGTGTGCAGAGTTCACCCTGAACGCCTCGGGCAACTTCCTCATTCATTCCCGGATCAACGATTTTCACCTCCACATTGGGCAATGCGCGCCCGACTGTGCCGACCCTCAGTTCAAGCGAGTCCGTGGGCCTTGTCTGCGTGATCACAGGCGAGGCTTCGGTCTGCCCGTAAGCAATGGTCATTTCGCCTGCGCCCATTTTATCTTTGGAAACTACCTGCTTCATGACTTCAATGGGACAGGGCGAACCCGCCATGATGCCTGTCCGCAGCGTGGAAACATTGTACTTTTTCTTTCCCATTTCCTCCAATTCAGCGATGAACATGGTCGGCACGCCGTGCAATGCCGTACATTTTGCCTTCTCAACAGTTTCAAGCACGGCATCCGGCTTGAACGCAACTACCGGTGCCATTCCTGTTGCGGAAACCACGCAGGAAAGCGTTCCCAGCACACAGCCGAAGCAGTGGAAAAAGGGAACCGGAATGCAGAGCGTATCTTTTGCGGACAGAAGCATACATTCCGCGATGCTGACCGCGTTTCCGATAATGTTGGTATGGGTCAGCATCACGCCTTTGGGGAAGCCGGTCGTACCGGAAGTATATTGCATATTGATGACTTCATCCGGAAGCATGGAATCCTGTATGGCTTTCAATTCCTGATCGCTGATCTTTTTGCCCATTGCCATCATATCATCCCAGTTGAACATGCCGGGATGCTTTTCTTTTCCGATAAATACCACATTTTTCAGCACGGGCAGCTTGGCGGATTTCAGCTTGCCCGGCTCGCAGTCTTTCAGTTCCGGGCATACATTGTAGATCACCTTGAGATATTCATCGGCTTCGCGGACGCCGCCGATCAGAATCAGGGTGGTAGAATCGGACTGCTTCATGAGATATTCCAGTTCAAAACTCCGGTAACTCGTGTTTACCGTGACCATGACCGCGCCCATTTTTCCGGTGCTGAACTGGGTATATAACCATTCCGGCACATTGTTTGCCCATATTGCAATATGCTCGCCTTTTTTCACGCCGAGGGACATAAAGCCTTTTGCCACATTGTTGCATACATCTCTGAACTGACTGTAATTAAGGTCAATTCCCAAATCAGGATAAATGACTGCTCTGCTGTGTCCGAACTGCTCTGCTACCAAATCAACAAGCTGTCCCATCGTTGTTTTGCCGACTTCAAACTTCGGTATCTGCCGCATCTGTTTTTCTCCTTAACATTCTGAATGTAAAATGTATAATTCCCCGTGATTTCTCACTTCCCACTTCGCATTTCTCATTTTTTTAACACCCGATATAGCGTGAAATGACAAGCCGCTGCACTTCAGATGTTCCTTCTCCGATATCCAACAGTTTCTGATCCCTGTAAAAGCGTTCCACATGGTAGTCTTTGAACAGACCGTAGCCCCCGTGAATCTGCACCGCATGGTTTGCCACTCTTCCCATGAGTTCGGAGCAGTAGAGTTTTCCCATTGCCGCCTCTTTTTCAAAGGGACGATGACGGTCCCTGAGCCAGCAGGCTTTGTAGAGAAGATTTCTGGCGCATTCGATTTCCATGGCGCAGTCTGCAAGCTTAAAGGCAATTGCCTGAAATTTGCTGATAGGCTGTCCGAACTGCTCCCGCTGTTTGGCATATTTCAGCGCCAGCTCATAAGCGCCCTGCGCGCCGCCCAATCCCATTGCGCCGATAGAAAGTCTGCCGCCGTCAAGGGTTTTGAGCATCTGATGAAAACCGTCTCCTTTTTGACCGAGGATGTTTTCGCTCGGAATCCTCACATCGTCAAAATAGAGTTCTGCGGTGTTGGAAGCCCGCCACATCATTTTGCCGTGCATGGGAACCGCTTTAAATCCCTTGGTGCCGGGTTCCACGATAAAGCAGGAATATTCCGGCTTGCCGTTGTCTCTTTTGCCGGTGATTGCCTGCACGGTCACGCCCAGAGTGAGTTCGCACGCGGCATTGGTGATGAAGATTTTCGAGCCGTTCAGCACCCATTCGTTGCCGTCGGCAACTGCCGTAGTCTTGCTGCCGCCCGCGTCGGAGCCGGCGGTCGGCTCTGTGAGACCGAATCCCCAGAGCGCTTCTCCGCTGCAAAGCTTGGGAAGATATTTTTTCTTCTGCTCCTCGCTGCCGAAATAATACAGCGGACCGATGCCCAGAGAATTTCCTGCCGCAACGGTCGCAGCCTGAGAACCGTCTATCCTTGCGACTTCTTCAACGGCAATGATGTAGGAAATGTAGTCCATTCCCTGTCCGCCGTATTTTTCGGATACGAACATGCCGAAGAGACCGATTTCGCCCATCTTTTTTGTCAGTTCTGCGGAAAATTCTTCTTTTTCATCCAAATCAGCCGCAACAGGAGCGATTTCGCTCTGAGCAAACTTTCGGACTTCTTTCCGTATCATTTCCTGTTCTTTTGTTAAATCAAAATCCAATGCTTCCTCCTTTTTTGTAACATGTTAAGCATGTTTTGATGTGTTAGGAGATCATAAAACACAGCGTGTGAAAATGATATTTTCGCACGCCGTGTTTTTTAAAGCTTTACAAGTCGTTTGTTTTTTCGTGATTCAATTTTTTTCCTGCTACTTTCCCCCTCTGATGAAGCTTTATGGCTGAATGCACATAAAGAGCAACCGTCAGCGGCCACATCACCAGCAGTGCAGGCAGAATAGAAATGAATTTTTTAAATGACCATTTTCTGCCTTCCTTTTTTGCGGCAGCCGCAGAAGATACGGCATAAATAATTGAACACAGCAGCCACATCGAAATCCAAACCGCTATCATTGACTGAATGACCGTCATCATTTTCAAACCACCTCATTTTTTATATCAGTTCATTTTTTATATCATTTTATTTTTTACAGCACAACTGTTTTTTTACAGCATTTTATAGCAGGTAAGGGAACAAAGAAATACGAAGAGTGCAGTGTATTTCGTAAAGCTGGTTTCATCTCCATAAAAAAACCGAGTTTTTTTGAAAAACTCGGTTTCTGAAATTTGTATTTTTACGATAAGAAGAAACATCTCTCGCCTGTAATTTCTTTCAGATTCACGTTTATCTGAAAATCGGAAAATACACAAGAAATTTTACGCCTGCCGAACCGGGCAGCTCCGAAACAATGAAGCCTGCACAGACATTGCAGAAAAGACTACACAATGCCGTCCGTGCAGAGATTCAATAAACCTGATTTGTTACTGGAAGTTATGATATTATTTTACAATATAAGAAGATTATAACGAATAAGGCACTGATACAAAATCATATTTATTCGGAGAAAAATCTTTGATGTTCCGCGTTGCCAGTTTCAGATTATAATATGTTGCAATCGCTGCCTGTAGGGCATCAGGCAGTTTCCATTTATAATCATAGCGCAGCGTTGCAGCCAAATCGGCAATATTTTTATTAATTTCAAAAACCGGAAAATAATCAAGAAACATTGCCGCAACAATTCTTGAAGCCGGCTCGAAGCCGGTAAGCACTTCGGCACGGGTAATGACCGAAATCGCTGCAATGTCTCTTACCTGTTTCAGATAAGCCGATGCCTGATGTATCCGGTTAAAGTGATCAATCAGAATCACCGAATCCAACAAGATTTCTGTCTTTATCATTCCCATTCATTTCGCAATCCGATCTGATATTCAAGGCCGTCTTTCTGTCGCCAGAGTCCGCTTGTCTTGCGAAGCAAAACTTCAAAATCATCATGCGCTTTATCTGAATTTTTTTTTTCATCTATAATCACGATGATCTGATGTTTTCCCGGCAGAACATCTTCAGGAAACTGAATAAGAAAAGTTCTGTCTTCCTGTAATTCGCACTGATAGGTTATAACCTGCATTTTATCCTCACTATTATGAGAAAAAAACGTGAACCCGACATTTCTGTCAGATTCACGTTTATCTGGAAATTCGGAATCATACAAGAAATTTTACGCCTGCGGCACTGAAGAGCGCCGAAACCCTGATGGTAAAGTTTGACCAATGCGCTGGTGTCAAAAAAATATCTTTTTCTCAAAACCGTTCCTCACGATCTGAAATGATATCTTCGCTGAGATTTCCTTTAAGAGAGTGCAGTAATTTTCTGACTTTCCGAAAAGAATAATTCTGAACATTTTGTTCTTTTTTATCATAAATTTCAACAGATACTCTGATTTTGTAATTTCTGCTGTGAATCAACTGATGTCTGATGCCGTCAGGCATGTACAGATGACCGTCCGGCAAAATTTTTGTCAGATATTCTATTCGTTCCATGAGTTCTCCTTTTTCAAGCGATTCGCAATACGCCTGTGCAGAGTCGTCCGCTGATATTTTCCAATCACGGCAATATTGATTTTCTATGTCGAAAGTATAGGCAGGTTCAAACGGACACTTATGAATTACATTTTTCAGTTGGGGATATATAGTAATCCAATTTTGATTTTTTACGGCATATCTTTTGCTTATGCGCCGTATTCCGTTTTCAGATATCTGTCTGTGTCCGTCTGTGTGTGTCTGCGGCAAAAAAACCAAAAGCGGATCAGTATAATCAAACAGCTTCACCCCGCCGGAAACTGATTTCAGAATATAGAGATTCCGGGCAGTTACAGCCAGTCTTTCTTATCAGGCGACGGCGGCGCAATTCTTCCGAGCGTTTCTGCCAGTAAGAAAGTTCTTCCGCTATCGTCATATTTCCGGTTCGCTCGAAGATTTTTTCAGCTCCCTCATGCTGTAAATCCATACAATCAAATTTTTTATTCTTCATAAATCACCTCCGAAGGGGAATGAATACGGATTTCATCATAACCTTTCAGCTTATTGACAGCCTGATACAAAGGAATTTTCTGAAAAAGGTCTGACAGATTAAAAAATGTGAACCCGACATTTCTGTCAGATTCACGCTTATACTAATTCGTTATCAAAAACTATGTTCTCCGTAAAACCGCTTTTCAAGCGGTTTAAGCGATTTGAAAAATCGCTTTACGATCTGAAAGACCGATCTTTGAAAGCGAATTGGTATTATCTGAAAATCGGAAAATACACAAGAAATTTTGAATCATGATTAACGGATTCCAAAGCATTAAATGATATGTATCATCCTTCAATCCTTATGAAATCCCTGCATCCTGATTCATAATCCCGGCAATCCCTTTCCCTTAATCCCGTAAATCCCGGCTCAGACAATCAGCATCCTGATTCAGACAAATGTGCCGCTATTCAAATATCTGATCTATCGGAATACGGATATCCGCAACGCTGTCAGCCACCTCGCCGGAATGAAAAGTCTGCGCTTCTTCAGCTTCCGAATACACCATCACGGAACGCAATATCGGAACAATAAACCAGCAGGATTTGATGCCCGCACCGAAATACACTTTGAACTTATCCAGAATTTCCTGAGTTCCCTGACTCGGTGAGAGAATTTCCGCTGCCAGCAATGGCATTTCGGTCATTCGGATAATGTCTCCTGCGATGTAATTGATTTTTCTTTTCGGATACAGGCAGATGTCGGGAATATAGTCTTTTT
>JAIFKL010000070.1:3702-20047 GCA_020049595.1 Desulfobacteraceae bacterium | reverse complement strand
AACCCAGATTCGGTTTTCGGTAATCCGCATCAACAGTCGCCGCCAATTTCAGAAACAGACGGAGTTTGGCAATTTCAACCGCTTCTTTCATAATGTCAACACCATGCAGATTTCGCAGAATAATGCTCTTGTAAATAAAATATTGCAGATTGGAATGTTCAGGACTTTTTACCGATTGCAAAACTTCTTCAAAAAATTTGTATCTGCCTTTGGACCCTTCAGCAACAAAGTTTTTCATACGTTGCAGACAGCTTTCATAAAGCGGTTCTAAAATATTCATTGCCGCAAACAGAAAAGCACCGGAGCCGCAGGTAGGGTCCAAAATCGTAATGCTGTTAATTGCTTTGTAAAAATGACGCAGAAAATCAGGGTCCGTAGTAGTATCAATAACATCCTGAACAAATTGACGAATGTTCAAATTATACGTGATGAAGTCGTTGATACTCTGAATCTCACCATTTTCAATTTTTGATTTTACATCGTTGTACCGCTTACGCCGATCAACCACTTCACGCCAGATTTCGGTAGGCAATGCAAATTCAGCCGGAGCCGGTTTATTCCATTCTTTTCTGCGTTCAGGCAGATTCGGCTTTTGCGTGTCAACGCCGACAGCAATTTTTTCAGGCAAAGGCAAATCAACGCCTTTTTTTACAGCATCATAAATATAAGCATCTCCGCTTTCCTGTAACATTTTCCATAGTTCCGAACCTGTCTTAAATGCTTTGGGATAATTGCGAGAGGTTTCATCAAAAAGATACGGAATAATGCTGTTTTTACTGATATAATCCGTAATATCCTCTTTGGTGTAATAAGCACCCATTTTAGCCCGGTCGTTAATGAATTTTTCAAAAATATATCCGATGACATCAGGGTTGACATCTCTGCCTGAAGCAGCAGCACGACTGTCAAGATGCCAGTTATACTGATCAAAGAAATGAAAAACATTTGAAAATGCTTCATCAGAGATGTCAATATCGGCATAGTGTTTTTCCAAATCGTGAATATCAAATAAGCCGCCGTTAAGATACGGTATTTTGCCAAGTTCTTTTTTTAATTCTTCGGAATGTTCGGGTGAACCCAAGCCTTTATGAAATAACGCCAAAAGGAAGTTTTTATAAAAACCGGCGTAAAATTTGTCTTTACCTTTCTTCTGCTGACAGGCATCCAACTTTTCTTTGAGATAATTCAGATTATTATCGAGAAATCCTTTTTTCTGAATAAAATAGCAGAACATCAGGCGGTTGAGCATTAATGACGCATACCAGTCTTTATCGGAAACAATTGAAATGCCTTTAATAAAATCAATAAATTTCTGATGCTCTTTGCGGAAATTTTCATAGAATTTCTTTGTAACCTGCTCAACATTTCTGCTGAAATTTTCATTAACCCGATCCACGACATCGCTGATGGTGATATTTTCTTCCTCGTCCAGCGTGAAAAACAGATTTGAGGTTTTCTGATATAAAAGTTCAGGCTCCTGACCTTTATTCCATCGGGTTTCGCTTAATCGTGACGGTTTTCCCGGCTGCTTTACAAAAATCTGCCATATCTGAGTCGTATTGTTTTTATCGCAGAAAATAATCAGATGTTCTTTGAATAATTTGGCGATTTTTCTGTCTAACTGTAGCCGTGTGTTATAATCCGGCAAATCCTGATTTTGAAAAACAACAATTCTGAACCCGCCTTTTTCAGCAACCGAATGAAACATATAGATTTTTTCTTTGAGTTTTATCGGAAACTGATTATCAGCAAAAGTCCATCCCAACTGATTGAACAGATTTGTAAAATCAAAACTGTCAATGTATGATTGAAATTGCTTTTTGGTGATTGTGTTCATAGTATTATGTGATTCCTTATTGTTGGCGGATGTTTTCCTGCCGAATACAGAATCCTCCGTAAGTTGACCAGCTTGCAGTTATCCGATTTCTAAGCATATAAAGGCGGCGGTATGATCCCCAATTCGTCCATTAACAGGACGAGCGGTTTATTCCGAATACGGGCTAATTCTGTAAGATATTCCATACGATTTGCGTCCGATAATTCCATCTGATCTGTCAACTTTAACAGTTCATCGTATTCTTCCTGCGTCAGCGTCTTTTTGTTACGTTTGGCAATCAGTTTGTCGTATCTGCGTTGAACAGTATCAGCAACCCCCTGATTGATCTTCAACAATAATTCAGATTCAGCCGATGAAAGCCGGTGTTCCTCATACAGAGGACGGACAGAATTCACCTCTGCAAAAAGTCTTTCCAATTCAGACCTTGATAACTGGGCTACAACATTTACAAGCTGTTCATAAGAGAGTTCTGCTTTTAACTGAATAACAGGCATATATTTTATTTCTCTTTCCCGTTACGAGGCGATGCTGTTTCTGTTGTTTCGGTTTTTTTCATTTTGAAGCCTCTTTTAATTCACGAAGAACACAAAGGATCAAAACGCCATGCGCAACTTTTTACCGCAAAGAACGCAAAGAAGGCGCAAAGGGCGCAAAGAATCTTTGCGAACCTTGCGGAAAAACCCTTGCGCTCTTTGCGGTAAGTGAGCGAAGCAGAACGGCGGTTAAAAAAAGTTGCACATGACGTGATCATAAATAAATTATAGTGATTCCTGTTCGTTGAGCGCAGCCGAAATCACCGATTGTTTAGCGAAGCCGAAATCCCCATTGAGCAGATAATCTGAGGCGTTCTTAAATTGTCCTGCTCTTTCTGTTCAATCACACACAACCGCCCTTCTTCTCTCAACCGCATGGTCAATAACGCCATTTCTTCATCCGTGCAGCCGAACCGGATACGGCGGTTTATGATTTCCCGTGCGGTTTCACGCAAAGGATAATGGTAAATGTCATCAATGGTTTTCTTCAGCGCATCCACATCAGACAACGTGTTTCTGACGCTTTCATAATAGCGTTGCAACATACCGTAAGCCCTGTATCTTGCGCCGGATTTATTGCCCAGTTGTCCGCCGGATTTTGCTGCTTCTGTTTCCGCAAGCACTACGGCTTTTTTCAACAAATCATGATGATTTTCCAGACGTTCAACTGCCGGCGTATCCAATGAACATTCCGCCATCTTTAAAATTCTTGACTGGCTTGTAGAAATAACTTTGCCCTCGGCATTCAACCATGTAAGAATCTCATAACCATTGCTGTTTCTGTGATAAGCAATCAGGGTATCGTTTTCAAACCCGTGATCATGTTTCTCCTTTGTAGAAAAAACAACATCCGGCAGTTTGGGAATTTTCTTTTTCAAATCAGGATTTGCCTTTGTCGCCTGATTCCATATTTCATAAGCCTGTGAAGTCAGATCAACATCGCCTTCATCGTCATCCAAAATGCCTGATTTTTCATTGTAAAGGTCCCGGATATTTACGGGATCGCCGTCAAAGAACACTTCATCTGCTCCGACAGCTTCGGCATTTTCAGATATGCGCTGAGTAAGGCGGGTTCTTAATCTGATGATTCTTTCAATACCGTCTTGTGGTAAAAACGAATAACATAATATTTCAGGCGATTGCTGTCCGATTCTGTCAACACGCCCCGCTCTCTGTATGAGCCGGATGATTGCCCAGGGCAGGTCGTAATTGACGATGATATGGGCATCTTGCAGGTTCTGCCCCTCGCTTAACACATCTGTGCTGACGAGGATTCTGATCTCATCTTTAATATTTTTTACTTTATTGCTGACAGGACTGAATCGGTGAGCAAGTTCGGTGGGATTTTCCAATTCCCCGGTAACACAGGCAATATCGGAAATGTTGCGTTTTCTGAGTTGCTCAGACAAATAACAAGCGGTATCGGCAAATTGCGTGAAAACCAGAATCTTTTCATTTTTATGATGTTCAACACAAAGTTTTTCAAGCGAATTTAATTTTTTATCTTCCGCAGGGTTCCAGCTTTTTCCTATTTCAATAATGGAAATAATTTTATCCGCATCACTGATTAATAATTCCGATAACCTTTCCACAAACAAAGAACTTGAAATCCAATCATATCTGTTTTTATCTGCTTCGCATTTTTCGTAATATTTTTCAGCTAATTTTTTATATTCCGCTTTGTCTGCAATCAGGTTCAGTTCTGTATTTTCATCATTATCGTTTTCTTCTAAAAATTCATCCATTTCTGCGGTTTCCTGCTGGCCAATAGGAATAGGAAACCTGTTTTCAATGGCATAAATAAAAACATGATTTCTTAACACATGCCGGGCTAAGGATACCAGAAAAGAAAACCCTGAACTTTCCAATCTCTTGAAAAGATTTGTCCTGCAAAAACCCATCAGCCGCTTGCCTGCCCGGTTCAAGTTTGCAATAATCCGTTTTGCTTCCTTATCGGCATTTCCTTGTTTATCTTTGTCAATGTAATTGCCAAGTCCGTAGCGGGGCAAAGAAAGACTGTTAATAATTTTTACGACTTCTTCATCATACAGTTTTACATAAATATCGTTTTCATCATTCGGATTAAATGTGTATTCGATTTTCTTTGTAATTCTGTCAGGGAAATATTCTGTTCTTCCGTCATTAAATGTCAAATAATACTGATTTTTTGCAGGATTATATGTTGAATAATTCTCTTTGATAAAAGTGCGGGTTCTCCGCACCATATAAAGTTTTAACAGTTCCTGCCAATCTTCTGAAAAATTGCTTTTTTCAAAAGCAAGCAGTGTATTGGGAGAGTATTGATATTTTGCGATAAACTCGACGGGACCGCCGACTTCACGGATAAAATTTTCAGGACAAATGCCGATATCTTTATCTTCGGGGATAAACAATCGTAACTGGCTTGAAATATCTGAATAGCTTTTGTTGTACGGCGTAGCCGTGAGCATAATCACACGGCTTTCATTTTTTTCCAAATACTCCTTGACAATCGCATACCGTTTTCCCTGCCGGTTACGCAGATTATGACTTTCATCAATAATGACAACTCGGTATCTTCTTGTTTTTTCAAGGAAATTTTTATCAATTTTAGAAATGCTCTGCACCTTGGCTCTTAATTGATAGGCATGAACATAAGATTCCCACATTTCCGTAAGATTTTTGGGGCAGATAATCAGTGTTTCGGTAAAAAATGTTTCTTCAAAAAGTTTTGCAACGGCTGTTGCGGTCATTGTTTTGCCCAAACCGACAACATCACTGATCAGAACTCCCCTTTGTTTATCAAGATACCTTGCCGCAACACTCACCGCATTCATCTGAAACGACAGTAAATCTGTTTGCAGAATTTGGGGTACGATATAATTTCCGATGCCGCTTCGGGCTTCCTGTGAAAGATGGTAAGCGATTTTCAGATAAATATAATAGGGCGGAATATTGTTTTCACCGGCCCAGCTTTGTCCGAGTATCTGGATTAATTCCTTTGAAATATCAAAACACCAGCGGTCCTTCCATCTTTCTTCAAACCAGTTGTCCAATTTTTCGGCTGCATCCTGCTCCAATATATCAACATTCAATTCTCCCTGCTGAGAAAGCCCTGCCATGGTGAGGTTGCTGCTGCCGATGTAGCCGATTAAAGGCGCCGATTTGTCTTTTCTGTGCAGAAGGTAGAGTTTGGCATGTAACGGATAGGCGAGAAATAATTTGACTTTTACTTTTTTTTCTTCAAGCTGCTGCTTCAGTTTTCTTAAACTTTTTTCATCTTCATTTGTCGGTATTCCGAAAGTCAACTGCTTTGCAAAAGATTTCGCTGTTTCTTTTTTCAATGCCAGCGCAGTCGGATTATCCATCATGCCTTTTTGGGTCTGACTTAATGCCTTCTTCAACAAATCTTCTTCAGGGCTTTGCATTCCGACCAGCAGCCGGCAACATTCATCATCGCCTTTAAAATGGTCAATGTGATCCGTTAAAAGTTTCCAGCCCCTGAGATTAAAATAGCCCACACAGAAATCGGCCCTGTATGAGCTTTCAAGAGTGTCTGACAAACCTGTTTTCAGATCTGACGATATATTATCAAATATTTTTGGCATATATCAGTATGTTTGACAGCAATTCAGAAACAGGTTTACTGAGCGCTGTCTTTCAGGAAAAAAAGCCAGTACATGAAATAAAAAAATGCGCCGCAGGAGATAATGGCAATAATATAGCTCAACCAGTCCGTCGGCTTTTCAGCGATTCCGTATTCATTGGCGGGACCTATCTTGTTTTTGCAGCCGTGGCATTGGGTATCCGCCGCTTTCAGCATTGCATGACAGTAGGGACACTTTTTGGTTGCTTTGCTGTCTGTCACCATATTTTGATTCCTCTTCTCTCATTTCTTAAAAAACAGGGGCATATCGCCGACATGCCCCTGTTCAATACTAATTTGCCAAAAAATCTGCCAGAATAGAAATCTGACTCTTGTTTTTCAAGCCTGCCATCCATTTTTCAAGGGTTTTGAACTTCTTCTGCTGCAACAGCCTTTCCTTTGTCTTTTCTTTTTCCTTTTCAAATTCTTCCGGTTCAGGCGTCTTTCTTTCCTTGAAACTGATGAGATAATAACCTTTTTTCGCCTTCAGGGGCTTTTCCGAAAACTTCTTATCTTCCGACAGCGAAAAAGCAGCCTGCACGATTTCCCGTTCATATCCTATATCTGGAATGGAATCGTTCCGCTTGAAAAATTCGCTGGTTTTGATCTCCAATCCCCGTTTCTGGCATTCCGTCTCCATGTTTTCGCCTTTCTTCAAAGCTGCCAGCAATTCTTCAGCGTCTTTGCCTGCTTTTTCTTCCTGCTTTTCTTTGAGCAGGTCTTTCTTTGCTTTTTCCGCCACCTCTTTGTATTCAGACATTTTTTCAGGAACCTGCTCAATGACCTGAAGAATATAATAGCCGTCTCCGAAATCCTGAATTTCGCTGATTTCCTTCAGCGAAAGCTTGAAAGCCTCAGTGGAAAATTTAACAGGATTTTTTACTTTTTCAGGTCCTTTTTTCTTGGTAAAAGAATCGCTTGTGATGATTTTAAGACTTCGGGAAGAGGCGATTTTCGCCAGATCGTCCCCTTCAAAAGCAGCCCCGGAAACAGCTTCCGCTTCATCATAAGCGATATTTTTTGCCTTTTCCTCGGTCAGCTTGTTTTTTATCGTCTCTTTTGATTCCTCAAAAGAAAGCGTTTTTTCCTCATTCACCTTTTCCACTTTGATAACATGCCATCCGAACTGGCTTTTCACCGGCTCGCTGATTTCTCCGGCTTTCATGGAAAATGCCTTGTCGGAAAAGGGTTTCACCATCATCTTTCTGTCAAATTCGCCGAGATCGCCGCCGTTGGGCCTGCTGCCCTCATCTTCCGAATATTGTTTTGCCAGTTCCCCGAAATCCTTGCCTTCAGACGCCGTTTTTATGATTTCAAGGGCTTTTTTCCTTTTTTCCTCAACAACTTCATCGGAACTGTTTTTATCGAGCTTTAAAAGAATATGTCTTGCGCCGACGGTTTTTTCCTTTTTGAACTCCTCGGGATTTGCTTCAAAATATTCTTTGATCTCCTCGTCCGTAAGGCTTACTTTTGCCTTACACTCCTCAACGCCGAAACGGAGATACTGCACCTTTATTTCCGGCTCTGTTTTATAAGAATCCTTGTGCGCTTCAAAGAATTTCTTTACGTCTTCATCCGAAACTTCGATATTCTGATATTTTTCAGGAGACAGAAGCGTATAGGCGATACGGACAGAAGCATCATTCCATTTGTACCACTCCAGCGCTTCTTCATCGGAAACTTTGATGCTGTTCATCACATAAGAGCGCACTTTGTCGGTGAGCATGGATTTGCGCTGCTCGATCTCAAATTCTTTTGTTGAAAGCCTGTTGGCGTTCAGAACCCGTTCATAATGTCCCTTGCTGAATTTTCCTTCTATCTGAAAGACTTCTGTTTTCATAATCGCCGCGGCAAGTTCATCCTCAGAGACCCGAAAGTTGAGATGCTGCGCTTCCTGAAGCAGAAGTCTTTGGTCAATCAGATTGTCTATCGCCTGTTTTTCCAGCCGTTTGACCATCTCTTCATTCAGTTCCGCTCCGAATTGCCGGTACCGCTCCACCAGTCTGTTATACGCGTCCTGATATTCTTCCCCGCTGATGAGGTCATCATTGACAACGGCGATTTGGTTTGCCTTGCTTTCCTTGAAATTTCCGATTCCCCAGAATACGAATACCACAATGATCGCACCCAGAATAATTTTAATCAGCCAACTTGTCGCATAATCCCGCATTAACCTGAGCATTCCGATTTTACCCTTTCTCTTTTTTGTAATCTCTTTTTATAAGACAGATTTAAGAGCGCATACGCTCTTAAATTTTTTATTGTATGTTGTGATTTCCCTTTTGTCAATAAATTCCCCGCTTTTTTTCAGGCGCAGAAGCGATTTCAAAACTGAAAACCGAAAAACCGGAAAAATCAGGATTTCGGCTTTGTTTCCAAGCTGTTAATCATCGCCAGAATTTCCTCTTTCGATATTTTTGAAAAATCTATTTTGATATTCACCCCTCTTTCTTCAAATTCTTCAATACAGAAAATATTATCCTCCTCTTCTTTTTTCACATATAAAACTTTATGCGCCAGAATCTGATGATGAAATCCTTTTAAATGCAGTTTCTGAGGCGGCTCGCACATAAATTTGTTTTTGACATAGCTCCATGTTTCATGGCTGATGAAAAGTTCATCCGCCTCTGCGGCAGTTTCCAATCGGGATGCAAGATTGACCGGTGTTCCGATAATGGTATAATCCATGCGTTCCGAAGAACCGAAATTTCCCACCGTGCAATATCCGGTGGCAATGCCCATTCGGAAATGCAGGGGTTCCGAATACCCGGCGTCATACCATTTTTTCCGCAGGTCTTTCATTTTTTCCCGCATTTCCAATGCCATAGATACACAGCGCAGCGCGTGGTCTTCATCGGAAGTGAATTCGGGGTCCCCGAAAAATACCATGATGGCATCGCCCATATATTTGTCAAGGGTTCCGCCCCATTTGATAACAATCTGCGTCATGGTTTCAAGATAGGAGTTCAGAAACTCCGACAACGCTTCTCCTTCCATGTGAGAACTTGTATAGGAGAAATCTTTCAGGTCTGAAAAGAAAACCGTCAGCTTTTTTCTCTGGGTGCGGATTTCAACTTTTTCTTTTTCATGTGTAATTTTTTTGAACAGTTGAAAAGAAACATAGCGCCCCAGCCTTTCCAGAATCCTGTTCAGCTTCCGCTGCTGATTGTCGCTGACACGGGTAACGGTTTTGGTCTGACGAAGAAGTTTTTTATAGTTTTTTACAAGATTTCTGTATTCTTTCAGGACTATTTCTTTGTCAACATTATCCTGCTTGAAAAGGGATTCCGCTATTTTTAAAATTTCTTCTTCTTTAGAAAAAATCGAATCTTCTTTTTCCATTTTGCTCCCAAAAACTCTGTAACAGATTCGGCATCCTGTTCATGAAGCGGCACGGTTTTTCAGCATCGGCAGGAGAATAAGCCTGTCTTAAAACCGTAATTATTGCAGAAACTTATAAGTATCCGGTTCTGCGGACCTGCAACATTTTTTCAGATAACTATTTTCATAGAAAAGAAATGAAATTCATCGTTAACCTTTTTAAAACTGAATTCAATCGGTCTGCTTGCCCTGCGCGCCATTTCAATAAATCCCAAGCCTGCTCCCCCTTTGCTTTCTTTGGGCGGCCTTCCCCGACGCTGCTTTTTATAATACTCTTTGAGTTCATCTTTGTTCATACTTTGAATTTTAGTAAGCTTTTCAACAAGTTTTCCGATTTTATTATTCTCCACCATGTTTCCGCACAGCACAAAATAGTGTTCATCTTTCTGACCCACAGCAATGATGCCAAGGCTCAGATCATCTTTTCTTTCAGCAGAATAGCGGATAATATTCTGGGCGTTTTCCACAACAGTGGAAAATACTCTGAGAACAGTGGCTTTCCCTGCTTCTCCCATTGCCATGTGCTGTTCCAGCGTCGTCCCGATTTCTGCCACAAGGTTCTGTGAAATGGGACCGCTTAAACAGAAAAATACGCCTCGTTTGCTGAGGTCTTTTTTCAATTCATAAAGATCCGCAAGCATACCCGATACTCCCTGTGTTTGACTGTCTTGAACCAATGGAATCCTTTCGCAATGGAAATTATCTGTCATTTTTCAAAAAAAAGTTGCAGGCGCACAAGATTTCCATCTGCATTCATCTGTTTTTTTATCGTTTCATTATTATAAATATCTGAAAATCAATAAGTTATCAGCTTATCCGTCTCTCCTGTATCAATCACATCCGAAATACTGCCGGATGCCGGCGCATAAAGCAGTTTTGAAGAATGCTTTATATCTGTAATGAAAAGTGTTGATTTTAAAAAGACTATATTTTATATAAGTATATCTGTCACAGATAAGGTTTTCAAAAAAATATTTCTCAAAATTCTGCGCTGCCTGACAAACGCGATAAATCGCCGAGAATTTTTTCGCCGGGTTAAAGAAACAGTCGCTGCTTTTATACTCGAAAAAAAGGGTTAAATCAAGCGGCTATTCGCAAATATTAATTTCATAACAACACATATTTAGGAGAAAGAACAGATGAAGAATAAATTTTACCACGTTCCGAGACCGGCCCTTTTCACCTTTTTTTCGGTTGCGATGCTGACAACATGCCTGATTTTTTTTATGTTTTCATCAGACCATTCTTACGGACTTTCACCCGGGAATGAACTTTTTATCAATAAAACCGAAAATATAAAGGTTGCAGGCAACATCTATGAAAAACCCACTGCCAATTCCCTTGCTATTGCCAGAGCGCAAAAAGGGGAAACCGTTACCCTCCTTGTTCTTCAGGGTGAATGGTATGTTGTGAGACTTTCTTCCGACCGTCTGGGCTGGGCGCATCGGAATCTTTTCTCAGAAATATCGGCGGCGCCGACAGAACCTGAAAAGACGCCTGGCGTTTCCGATAAAAAAGCATCGGATGAAAAGATGCCTATTGTTCCCGATAAAAAAGCGTCAGATGAAAAAACGCCTGCCATTACAGACAGAAAAGCATCGGGTGAAGAGACGCCTGCCATTCCCGATAAACAGGATTTACAGGATTTGAAGGCGTCTGATAAAAAAACGGCTGTCATTCCCGACAGGGAAACATCGGATATTCCTGTAAATCCTGTAAATCCTGTAAATCCTGTAAAAACAGCAGCGGTTCCGGATAAAAAAGAAGTGTCTGTTCCCATGTCTTCCGAGACCCCGGAAAGTAAGACCCCGGAAAAAAAAATCATGCTGAAAGTTTCCGCAGGCAGGGTTCGTGAAATCCCCTCGGTTCAGTCGGCTGTAAAGTTTGTTCTGGAAAAAGGAGATATTGTTTCCCTTGTCCGCACGGAAGAGGACTGGTATCTTGTCCGTCTTGACGACGGTGCCGCAGGCTGGGCGCACAGCAGTCTTTTTTCCGAACCGGTTCATATCCTCAAAGACATTCGCTTTGACCTCAGCTCCGAAGGCGAAGAAAAGATTGTTTTTGTCCTCAACGGCTATTATCCTCCCACCACATTTGTGCTTGAAGAAGAAAAAGTCAGTCCCAAGGTGATCTGCGACTTTTTCGGCGCGCAACTGGGAGCCGAAACAGGCCGCCGCATTGAAGTAAACGGCAAAATGATTCAATCCATCCGCATAGGGGTTCATGAAGACGCGCCATCTCCCAAAATAAGGGTGGTAATTGATCTTGTTTCTGACCGGATTTATGAAGTGGGACAGAAATTTTTTGAAAAAGAAAATTTTTATATACTTGATTTCAAACCGACTTCACAAGCTTCGGGCCAGAGCCGTTAGCAGCATACAGCAAAAATGCTCCCCCCTTTATAAGATATTTATAAGTTAAAAGAAACTGAGTTTTTTAAAGTTTCCGAATAACTGTTCAAACCTGACATAAAAGTAGAACGGATTTTAAACCCGTTTTACCGAGACGGAGCAGAACGGGTTTCAAACCTGACATAAAAGTAGAACGGCCCAGGCTGAAAACAGATAAACCCGTTTTACTGAGATTCTTTGACACGAATGCAAGGTGGGCAGCAAAGCTTGCCCACCCTACTGCAAAGAGTCATTTTTGCTGCTTCCCTGCTTCGGAATGATCCTGCGGCTGAACTTTCAGAATTATTTCGGTATCTGTTTTTTCCACATAGTACCATTTCAGGGAACGCATCCGGTAAAAAGCGATGATTCTGGATTTTTCATTCTCCTGCACTTCCACAAGGCCCGATTCGTTTCTGAGAATCGCCTGCACCACCTGCTCAACCGGAAAAGGTTTCAACAGAAGCTCGGCATTGCCTGCCTGTTTTTCAACCTCTTTCTCCGGATGGCTTCGCACGACAATATTCGCTTTATCATCTAAAAGATAGCTTTCAACAACCCCGACAGCGCCTTCCCGGGTGAGATTGTCCTGAATAA
Organism: Desulfobacteraceae bacterium; assembly: GCA_020049595.1. GTDB lineage: Bacteria > Desulfobacterota > Desulfobacteria > Desulfobacterales > JAIFKL01 > JAIFKL01. The sequence goes on along the minus strand of JAIFKL010000070.1, from coordinate 7,684 downwards.
TGTCGCTGAAGGTGACATCCATTCCCAGCACGCCGTAAAACTGATTCTTTTTGTCGTAAAGAGAAACCGCACAGGGCAGCACCATTCCCAATCCCTGAATGTCAAGATAAGGATTTCCCCAGTGAACGCCTGATTTGTAAGCGCCGAGTTTGTACCAGGGACGGGCCCGGGGATCATATTCGGGCGCATAAGAGCCTTTTCCGGGATAGGAATACATGACGCCGCCGACTTCCAGCCCGATATATGCCCAACTGATCGGAAGTCCGTGTACCGTAAGCAGGCGGAAAGCTTCCTCATCCGTAATCTGTGCAAAACCGGGGCGGCTGTCCAAAAGCGTTTTCCGAAAATGATGGCGCAGGGGCGCAAGCCTTTGCATAAGAGGCGCAACATCTTCTTTACGCACATTGGGCGCTGTTTTCACCACCGGATAATCAATGCTCACTGGCCGCTTATATAAAGCCGCATAAGCAAGATCAGGCGGTCCCTTTGCCGGATTCTGAAAGTCTTCAATCCAGTAAAAACGCTCATTATTCGACGGAGCGTCCTCAATCAGATACATGGCGCTGTTGACCAGACCGATAGCCAAATCTTCCAGCCGGAGAAAATGGCTGTCAATCTGATGCGCCTGAGAAGACACTTCCGCCTGTAATTGGGAAAGCCGGTTTTCCCGAATCTGAGCGGCTTTCATGGCATTCTGTTTCTGAATCAGGCTTCCGATGGTCAGCGTGGCGGAAATCAGCAGGACTCCCAGAAACAGAATCATCGTAAATTGCCGATGTTTGCCGATCCAGCGGATGACCTTTCGGGGAAAATTGTCGGGCAGTTCCGAGACTTCATCTCCTCTCAGGTAGCAGCGAATATCATCGCTGAAAGCAGCCACACTCGGATAACGGTCTCTGGGATCAAATTCTGTGCTTCTTTGAATAATGGCTCTCAGTTCAGGCTCAATTTTCTGCTCCGGAACGAGATGGGAAATTTCATTGAGAAAACCTTTTTTTGCCCAGTTCAGTTTCTGTTTGGAATCTCCGAGCCGGGGCGGCTTTAATGTTACCAATTCATAAAGAATCGCTCCCAGTGAAAAAATATCGCTGGCAGCCCCCACATCAGGCCGGGGCGCTGCCTGTTCGGGAGACATATAACTCAAAGTTCCGAGAACGCCTTCAGGCTGAAGTCCGATGATTTCGCTTCCGTCGGATTTGGAAACAGAACCGGTAAAAATTTCAGTATATTGGGTACTAAGATCATCCTGTTCCTCATCTTTGAGCATTTTGGCGATGCCCCAGTCCATGACATAAACTTCGCCGAAATCACCGACCATGATATTTGCCGGCTTCAGATCCCGATGCACCACCTGCTTGCGATGGGCATAAGTGATGCCGTCACAGGCTTTAATCAGATGTTCGAGCCGCGCCCGCAGATCAATTTCGGGCTTGAGTTTTGCTTTGGGATTTTCACCGTAAACCGCTCTGGCTTTGTTGATGATTTCATGCAGCGTCTTGCCTTTGATGAGCTTCATGACAAAGGAAACATTTTTTTCGCCTTCTGCCGGGGGCCTGACCGTATAAAGCGGTACAATATTGGGATGATCCAACTGGGCGGTGATCTGCGCTTCCCTGATGAAAAAACTCAGCGCCGCAGGCGTTACCGCCTCTTTTCTCAGCACTTTGACAGCCACTTTGCGAAGCAGTTGGGTATCTCTGGCAAGCAGCACTTCACCCATTCCGCCCTTGCCGATAGTTCCCATTTCCACATAGCGTTCTGAAATGCCGAGAAGATTGTCAAAAACTTCCTGAGCAAAATCAACAATGGTCAGCGTGACTTCACCCGCAGATGAGGAGGAAGACTCTTCCCTTTTCGGATTTTCCTGACGGACAGGTTTCGGGATTTCCTGATGAACAGGTTTCGGACTTTCCTGACGGACAGGGGGCTTCGGGGATACCGGTCGCCGTACATCGGATTTCGGGACCGGCTGTTTCTGAATCACAGGTTTTTGAGGCGGCTGAACCGTAAAGATATGCCTGCATTTGGAACAGCGGAGTTTGGTCCCTTCCGGTTTGATAAGATTGTCATTTACATTAAATGCCACCTGACATTTTTCGCATTTTACAATCATGCTGACATCCCTTTTGGATTGAAGATTGCCTCTGTTTTTCGCCACGAATGAACACGAATGTTTCACGAATAAAAAAACACGAATTTATTTTATATAATTATAAAAAATTATCACGAAATAATATGATCAATTCGTGCTGCTTCGTGAAAGAATTTGTGTTCATTCGTGGCTGAAAATGAGCCGCAATCATCAATCTTTCAATCTCTCAGTCTTCAATTTCTGAATTTCTGCCTGAAGTTCTTTAATCTGCGCCTGCTGTTCTTTGATGGCTTCCACAAGCAGCGGGGTCAGTTTTTCATAAGAAACAGCTTTGTAGCCGTCGGTATCCGTATTCACAAGTTCGGGAAGCACCGGCTCTGTTTCCTGGGCGATCAGTCCGAGCTGCGGCGTTTCCGGAAAATTTTTTTCAGGATATTCATCTGTTTTCCATTCATAACGCACCCCTCTGAGTTTCATGATTTTATCCAGCGCATGGTCAATGGGGCTGATATTTTTCTTCCATCTGATGTCGGAAGCCTGCCATGTTCCGATGGTGTAAGCATTGCCGGAGACATACAATTTATAACTTCCGGGCGTTTTGGTGTTGACGCCGAGACTGCCGCCGACCGCCAGAATGTTATTGTTGAAATCTCCGTAAACCAGAGGGCTGTCCGAGTCTGAATTTTCAATATAAAGTTTGTCGGAGCCGGTTTCATTCTGTCCCGCGTAGTAGCCGATAAAAACATTGCCTGAGCCTTGAGTGTTCTGCCGTCCCGCATAATATCCGACAAAGGTGTTGGAATTGCCGGCTGTGTTCTGATACCCCGCGCTGTGACCGAGAAATGTATTTTTGGAACCGTCTGTGTTTTTGTATCCGGCATTGTATCCGACAAAAGTGTTCAGGATTCCGAGTCCTTTCTGTGTGTCTCCCAGATTGCTGTATCCGGCATAATAGCCCAGAAAGCTGTTTCCGGTTCCTGTATTTTTTTCGCCCGCGCCCACGCCGAGACAGATATTGTCCCCATCGCTTGCCAGCACGGTTTTTCCGCTGATGCTGTAAACACCGTTTGCATTGATATTTCCGTTCACATCCAATTTATGGTCAGGACTCGCCAGACCGATGCCCACGTTGCCGTCCATATAATAGGCGTCGCTGCCGTTCATATCGAAAGCCGGTTCTCCGGGATCGCCTTTCTGTCCTCTCATTGCCATCACATTCCACAATTTTGTGTCTGCCGGCGTATCGGATGCCTCTGAAAGATGTGCCAGAATACAGATGTAGCTTGCTCCCTCAAACTGAACAGCGTCATATTTTTCATACATTTCATCGGCTTTCCAGTTCCCTTTCCATGTAATGACGTATGAAACAGGAATCGCCGATTTGATGTCTGCCGTGATCTGCAAGGCATGTAAAGCCTCGGTCAGCCCGATGCTTGAATCGCCGTCAACATCTCCCAGCATACCTGCCAAGCATACAAAAGATGCTGTTTCAAGGAAAAATAAGACGGAAAACAGGATAACAGCAACAGTTTTTTTCATAAAATCCTCCTTTTAAAATTGAGAATTGAGAATTGAGAATTGAGAAATAAACACAATTCTCAATTCTCAATTCACAATTCACAAAACCCCCGCATCCCAGTTCCACATACCGGGTCTTTTTTTCAATGTTATTTCTTCGGGAACCGGCTCATTAAGATGAACAAACAGGCTGTAGCCTGCGGAGCGTAGTTCCGCTTTTTTTTCGCTTATATCCAATTTCCAGTTGGGATAAATCCGAAAATCTGATTCGTGTTTTTCAGCCCAAGCCTGCTCTCCCTTGGGGCTGGTAAACAGCTTTTCGGTTTTCATATCCTCTGAAAGCACACGGGAAACGCACAGGGGCCAGTTTCC
>JAIFKL010000070.1:0-3697 GCA_020049595.1 Desulfobacteraceae bacterium | reverse complement strand
CAATAATGCCTGAAAAACCGTTTTTTGCCAGCATTTTTGCCGCCAGCGCATTGGCGATGTTGCAAAAAGGGCCCGCCCAGAGACTGAGTTTTTCAGCCTGAGGAAAAAATGCCCGCTGCCAGGGCGCATTCAGCACAAAGTTTTTCGCTCCTTTTTTCAAAGCAGCGTCAATAAGCGATTTCCATTGTTGGGACTCGTCGGGCCAGATCACGGGCGGCAGCCAAAGCCATGCAAATTGAGAATTGAGAATTGAGAATTGAGAATTGAACAGCCGCTCCGTGTCTTTTGTCAGCCACAGACCGAAATGACTGCCGGTTTTTGCTTTTTCCGGCGTTCTGCTGACATGAAGTTCGATAACAGATTGTTTTTTTAATGTATTTTTCGGAAAACGGACACGGAAATCAGAAGCCGTTTCGCGGGGAGCGCATATCTGCAATTCCGATTCTAATTCGGACAGCATGTTTTCAAGCGATTTTTCACGTCTGTCTGTCAGAAAAACGGGCGTAACCGTTTCTCCCTTCTGCAAAGGGGGACCGAGGGGGATTTGCAGCCTGCCTTTTTTGGGAACATATCTCCCCACCCTGTGAATGCCGTGTCCGGATTCATCTTCGTATCCGATTCTCAGCAGATCTCCGGGCAGCAGCTCTTCTCTGGGAATCAGATAGGGCTTTTCTTTTGTCCCTTTCAGATTTCCCACAAAAAGCCCGGAACCGGTCTGAATGTTTATATTCACAGGATTCTGGGGTCTCTGGGGCAGAAAATGATAATGCGTGCCGGTTCTGCCCAGCGCGTAAGAAAGAAGTTCCATTGCCTTTTTCTTCATTTCGGGATCGTTCCCCTGATCTCTCAACATCCGATATGCTGTCACCGTATAAAAAACATAATGCGGTCCCTTTTTGCGCCCCTCAATTTTCCATGTCCTTATTTGGGGAACCGGCAAAAGCACTTTTACCAGAACATCCAGACTCAGGTCCTGGCAGGAAAAAAATCTTTTATAATCCTGCCGGCGCTCTTTTGCAAAGAAAGATTCATGCGGGCGCTGTTTTTTCGGAAAAGTCTTTACAGACGGAGCTTCTTCAAAAACCTCAGTCTGTGTATAAAACCTTCGGCAAGGCTGAACGCATCTGCCCCGCAATCCGCTTTTTCCGCCCAGAAAGCTGCTCCAGTAACATCTTCCTGAAACGCCGTAGCACAGAGCGCCGTGAACAAACACTTCCAGTTCCAGATCGCCGGGACATGCCTGAGCCATCAGCTTGATTTCGTCAATGCCGAGTTCTCTGGGAAGCACCACCCGGGCGATTCTGTCTGAAAATCCGCTTTGCAGTAAGTTCAGGGCTTGGGGAAAAGTGACTGCCGCCAGCGTTGACAGATGAATTTTTCCTTTGAAACCGGTCTGTTCCGCCAATTCCAGCAGAGACAGATCCTGTATAATCAGGGCATCAGGTTTTACCCCGCGATGCAGTTCGTCTAAAAGCTTTCCCGCAGCATCCATGTCCCCCGGCTTCAGAAGGGAATTGAACGCGACATAAACTTCAGTTCCTTTTTGATGCGCCAGTTCCGTAAGCCCTGCCAATTCTTCCATGGAAAAATTTTTGGCTTCCATGCGTGCGGAAAAGCTTTTCAGTCCGCAGTAAACAGCGTCTGCACGGGCTGCCAGCGCAGCCAGAAACGAGGCTTTGTTTCCTGCCGGAGCCAGAATTAAGGGGAAAGTGTCTTTTATCATTTTTTTTAAAATAAGACCTTATCGGAAATAAACGAGACGCTTTTTTATTTCTCGCAAAGGCGCAGAGAGCGCAAAGCAGGGAAGTTCAATAAAACAAGACCGGGTCAACTTTTTAAAACAAAAAAGTACAGATAAGATTTGCGTCTTTGCGAGAGACTTAAATCGTGTATTTCCGTTTTAATGCCTTGAGGTCTTTTTGCAGACCTCTGACCCGGATTCTCAATTCTTTGAGCGCGGCTCTTGTTGTTGAAATCAGTTGTTCTTCATGCTCTTTTTCATATTTTTTTTCAAGTCGCTCGACCTCCTTATCCAATTCTGTTTCACTCAGGTCAGGATATGTCTGTTCAACTAAGGGTACAACCTTTTCATCAAAATTCCGCTTCATTTCTTCCAAAACCCATTCTTTCATTTCATCTTCGGAAGGAAATTCAAAATTATCAAAACATAGGTCTCTGTAATGTTCGCTGATGTATAGTTTCGCACAGGTCTTGGCGATGCCTTTCAGGGAATATTCTCCGAAATATCCGTAATATCTTACAATTTTACTTCCTAAAATATCTTCGGGCGTGTCTTTTTCTGATCCCGTTTCATCATCTGGGGGAAAATCGGAATCATTGTCATCTTCTTCCGGGGGAAGATCGAAATCGTTTTCTTCTGGCATGTTTTTTTTAACCATCCTTCTTACAAAGTTCTTTTGCCGGTAAAACCGGATATTCTGTTTTCAAGAAAAAGCGCATGGCATCTTTATCTGAATCAGATAAATAATGTTTAAAAATCAGTCGTTTAATCAATATCAAACACTAAAAAGATGTATTATATATTAAAAAACAGCTAAAGAGAAGCAATAATTTGTTCAGTGTGTGACAGACCTGCAAGGTTTCGGAAATACCGGACAGTCTGAGGCGGAAACCCCGTGGCACCCCCTGTATTCGATTTTAAAAGAAACTGAGTTTTTTAAAAAAACTCAGTTTCTTAACCGTGCCGATATTTTCAAAGCCTCAGAAATTGAAATTGCATACAGTCTAAAGTAAATTAAATTGCTGAGGTTTTTGCATCAGATAAATCCCCGCTTGCCATGATTAAAGAAAAAATGTATCTTCCCCTTTTTGAAACATGAAAGCCTGAAACTCTGCTTTTATGTTTCGGCGAATCGCACGAAAAACAATGCACGCTCACCGTTGATGAACAGCCTTTACTTTAGGAGTTACACTTATGGAATTTCCGCATCGTAAAAATGAACCGCAAAGTTACGCAAAGTTCCCGCAAAGTTACGCAGAGTTTCAAAATATATCTTTGCGGAACTTTGCGGTCTGCTTTGCGAAACTTTGCGGTTAAAAAGCGGTTAAAAAAAAGCAGGATTCAACTGCGTAACTCCTATACTTATTGAAGAAAATTTAACAGGATAGAAACGGTATGTCAAGCATTAATACCCTATGCGGAAAATGATATGAATTTCAGCAATGGATAAAAAAAGAGAAAAACCCCGGGTCAGCGTCATCATACCGACTTTCAACCGCAGCCGGATGCTCAAAGAAGCTGTTGATTCTGTACTGGCTCAGGATTTTACGGATTTTGAACTGATTGTCACGGATGACGGCTCCGCAGACGACACGCCGGAAATTCTTCAATCTTATCAGGAAAATATCATCGTAATCCGGCAGGAGAACAAAGGTGTCAGCGCGGCAAGAAACGCGGGCATTGCGGCCGGGTCAGGCGACTATTTTGCATTTCTCGATTCGGATGATCTCTGGCTCCCCCGGAAACTCTCCGAACAGACTGCATTTTTCAATTCCCATCCGGAAGCTCTGATTTGCCAGACCGAAGAAATATGGATCAGAAACGGCATTCGGGTGAATCCGAAATTAAAGCACAGAAAACGCTCCGGAATGATTTTTGAGCCGTCGCTTCATCTCTGTCTCGTGAGTCCTTCGGCTGTGATGATCAAACGCTGTCTTTTTGAAACGGTGGGATTGT
>JAIFKL010000016.1 GCA_020049595.1 Desulfobacteraceae bacterium | reverse complement strand
CGGCAATTTCCGTCACATTCTCCGAAGTCATGGACGCGTCAAGCATTCACGAGAATACATTTTTCGTAAGTGATGAAAACGGCAGTCTTCCCGGAACAATTAAGTATAGCGGCACGACAGCAAGTTTCACACCCCAAACGCTGATGACTCACAGCACGACTTACACGGTTACGATTCGTGCTGAGGTCACAGACATTGCGGGAAATTCTATGGAGGGTGATGACTCGTGGTCATTTACCACTGCCGGGGCAGACTATAACAATCCGGCAGATACGCCGTCTGCTGTCTATCCTGAAGACAATGCCCTTGTCTCTGCCGGAACCGTGACGCTTCAGGCAAGCGAATTTTCAGACCCCGAAGGAGACATGCACGTTGAAAGCCGTTGGCGGATCAAAAGAGCGGACTGCTCCGAGTGTGACGAGCCTCAAGAGTATGCGGCAACTTCCGGCGATCTCACGAAATATTCTGTATCCGGGCTTTATCCGGGGGTGAGATACTCATGGAAAGTCGGATATAAAGACGCTGGGAACGGAAATATCTCCTGGTCCGAAGCCTATTTCTTCACAACAAATGTCTCTGAAATCAGTGCAACAATGCGGATCGAACCCGGCATAACCGTTGCTGATTACAGAATGATGTCCTTTTTCCTGTATCCGAACAACCCTTCTTGTGACGGGCTTTTCGAGCATGAAGCAGGCGGAAAATACGACCGGAAAAATTTCAGAGTCGGCACCTATTCGCCGGAAACGGGCGACTACATCGAATGCGGCGCAAATATGGTAATCGAACCGGGAAGGTCTTACTGGTTTCTTGCCAGAAACGGGCTGAACATCACGGCAAACGGTATGCCGGTGAGCATTTATCACGATATTGATGTCTCGCTGCGATACAATCCCGCGAGCGGAAACGGCTGGAACATGATTGCCTCTCCCAACAATGCCGATTACTTCTGGGATGATGTGCAAGTCATCGCGTACAACGATGCCGGAAATACGATATTCGGTCCCGTGGCTGTTGCGGATTTGCCGGACAGCAATCCCTACATTGACACGCGGCTGTGGCGATGGGAAAACGGCGGCTATGCGTCTGATACATTTTTGATAGAAAAAACAAAAGGCTACTGGGTAAAAGCAACAGCCGGGAATGTCTCGCTGAGATTTCCGATGCGAGCACAGACAACGGCAGTGGCAGGAAATCGGAAATCAGATTATCTTTTTAAAATTGGAAAAAATTGGATAACATCTTTGATTTCAAACTTAAATTTCAGTCGACAGGCAATCGCCGATGCGGGTGATTCGCCGCCGATGCCGATGGGCAGTTTGAATGCCGGTGTTTCCGAGAAATCTGATGCCGGCGGCGGATTCAGACCGTACAGCGATTTTTCAAATCGCTGAAACCGCTTGAAAAGCGGTTTTACGGAGAACAGGGTTTTTGATAGCGGATTGGTATTAATTCCTGTCCGACTATTCGCAGGGGCGCGCCGGCGGCGTGCCTCTACATTCCTCGTTAAATAAAGCCTTTCACCCGACTGTTTCAAAATCTGACAAAAAAATAATTATCTTGTTTGACATTCTCTTTCAGCAATTGTATTAAAATATAAACAACAGGTTCGGGAATGAAAAAGTTCTCGCAAAGGCGCATCTGTTTTCAGCCCGGGCCGCAAAGAAACAGAAGCTTATTTTTTTATAAAAATATTCCTTTGCGCTCTTAGCGTGCTTTGCGAGAAATTAAATAAAGTTCTCGCAAAGCACGCAAAGGACGCAAAGTAAAGCGCCCGGCTTAAAACAGACTCAATCCGCTTCAAGCGATTTGCACCTGTTTTAAGCCCGGGCGCTTTACTGAGACCGCTTTGCGCTCTTAGCGTGCTTTGCGAGAAATTAAATAAAGTTCTCGCAAAGGCGCAAAGGGCGCAAAGAAACAGAAGCTTATTTTTTTATAAAAATATTCCTTTGCGCTCTTTGCGTGCTTTGCGAGAAATATTCAAATGCGAACTTTGCGAGAAATACTGAAAAAGGAGACATGATGAAAGACCTGACCATCGGAAAGAAAATGCTTTTAATCGGAATTGTTATCGTATTGGGACTGGCTTTTCTGGCTGCCAATTCTTACCGCACCAATACGGAAATTCAGAAAGCTTCCGTTCAAACCGACTTGCGAAACGCCCAAAAAGCTTTGCTTAACGAGACAATCCGGGCATATTCGGACCTGCTTCTGGCAGCAACAGCGTCCATCCTTGACAGGGATCAGGGGCGTATCAGCGAAGAAAAAATGAAAGCCATAAACGCCGGTGCAGAATTCTTCCAAAATAATCTGGAAGATATTCAGAAAGTTGCAGATACCGATGAAGAAAAAAGATTAGTAAAAGAGATTGTTGAGTCCTTTCCAATCATGCTGAAAAAAATTCAGACAGACCTCGTAAGTTTAGTTGAAAACGGCACCGCAGGCCTGAAAAAAATAGAGGCTGATTTTATTCGCATTGATGATGAATTGGATGAATACGGGGCATTGATAAGCCGTGAATTGAAAAACCTCTCTGCTTTGATAGAAAAGGAGCAGGACGGAGAAGCGTTTTCGCTTATTGCCAATCAGCAGACGGCGCTGATTAACAGCCTGATACATCACCATGATGCGCTGATGCTGACGGCTATGGATATTATCGTTGACAAAGACAATGATAAGATAGAAAAAGAGCGGAAAGAGAGCATTCAGCGACATCTTTCTCTTGTAAAAGAGGATATGGATCATCTGGCAACATCGGCAGAAACCGAGGAAAAGAAGAAATCTGTTCAAAAAATTCAGGAGATGTTTCCGAAATTGGCAGAAAAACTTCAGGAAGAACTCGTCGGACAGATAGAAATGCGTATAGCAGAGGCAAAAAAGATCAATGCGGATTTCAATCAACTGTCTGTTACGCTTAATGAATACGGAAGCCGGATCGAAAGAGATTTGGTGAAAATGATTTCTCTGATAGAACAGGAGGAAATCGAAGCAAAAGAATGGATGTCAAAACTGATCTCTGATTCAAGCGCAATGGGGCTTCTGGTCTTTTTTGTCACGCTGGCGATTGTGATTCCCGTGTTCTTTCTGATTACCCGCAGCATCACGGGTCCCATAAACGAGATGATCCGGCAGACCGATCATCTCATTCAGAAAATTCAGGAGGGTGAACTCGGGACGCGGGGAAATGCGGAGGCTTTCAGCGGAATATGGCGCAATCTGATTGCCGGAATCAACCGGCTGATTGATTCTTTTGTCTCTCCGATCACGATGACCGCCGCGTGTATTGACCGTATTTCCAAAGGAGACATCCCGAAAAAAATAACTGCCGAATACAAAGGCGATTTCAATCAGATCAAAGACAATCTGAATATGCTGATTGATGCGACAAATGAGATTACAAGGCTTGCTGAGACAATGGCTGAGGGAAATCTGACGATAGATGTCAGGGAGCGTTCCGAAGGAGACAAACTGATGCGGGCATTGAATACCATGGTAAAAAGACTCAATGAAATCGTTATCAATGTAAAGGCTGTTTCGGAAAACGTGGCTGCCGGAAGCGAGCAGTTGAATGCCGCGTTTGAAACAATGTCTCAGGGCACAAACGAGCAGGCGTCTTCTGCCGAAGAAGTGTCGTCTTCTATGGAACAGATGGCTTCCAATATCCGGCAGAATGCGGACAATGCCATGCAGACCGAGCGCATTGCGCTGAAATCCGCAGAAGACGCCAAAGAAGGCGGAAAAGCCGTTACAGAAACTGTTGTCGCCATGAAAGATATTGCCGAGAGGATTACAATTATTGAAGAAATCGCCCGTCAGACCGATCTTCTGGCGCTGAATGCCGCGATTGAGGCGGCCCGGGCAGGTGAACACGGCAAAGGCTTTGCTGTCGTGGCTTCGGAAGTGCGAAAGCTTGCGGAACGCAGCCGGAAAGCCGCGGCAGAAATCGGGAAGCTTTCCGGCTCCAGCGTGAAAATTGCCGAAAATGCCGGTAAAATGCTGACAGAGATTGTGCCGAATATTCGGAAAACCGCAGAATTGGTTCAGGAAATCAGCGCGGCGAGCAATGAACAGAATTCAGGTTCGGAACAGATCAACAAAGCGGTTCAGCAGTTGGATCAGGTCATTCAGCGGAACGCCGCCTCTGCTCAGGAAATGACTTCAACTTCCGGCGTGCTGGCAGAACAGGCGGAATATCTCCAGAAAACGATTTCTTTTTTCAATATTAACGAGAATATCCGAAGCAGGATACAGCCGAATATGATGAAACACGGTTTCGGTCGAACCGTGACAGCGGGCGAATCGGAACATCAGCAGCACAGCCGTCAGGCTGAAACTTCTGAAAAAAAGAAATCGCCTGAGAGTTTTTTCCACCATCTGAAAAGGGTGAAAGACAGCGATGAACAGGATTCAGAATTTGAAAAATATTGACAAAAAGAAAATAGCTGTTTGTGTATTTATTATTTTAATGGTAAAAGATGAAAGTTATATGAGAAGTCGGGTGTTTCATCATTGTCTGAACCGCTGATTCGTCTGATTATTATGATTAGCCTGAAGCGCCCTGAAATCAGATAAATCAGATAAATCAGATAAATCAGATAAATCACAGTTCAGACAGTGCCGATAATCTTAAAAATTCAGGAGGCAACATGTTCAAAAACATGAAAATCGGTTTTCGTCTGGGATTGGGCTTCGCAGCGGTCATCATGCTGATGATCGGATGCGGTGTGTTTGCGATTGACAGATTGTCACAACTAGATAATATGATAAGCGAAATCGTAAACGACAGCTATCCCAAAACAATCATTGCAAATGACGTGATTGACAACATCAATATTATCGCCCGGTGCCTGCGGAATGCAATTCTTCTGGATAGCGTCGGAGAGGTCAGACAGGAATTAAAAAGGGCAGATGATGCAAAGCTGCTGATCGGTAAAAACCTGGACTCGCTGAATGACAAGATTGAAAGCGAGCAGGGAAAAACGCTTCTGAAAAATATTGTTGAGGCGCGCTCTGCATATCTTGACGCTCAAAGCGATATTGTGCAGAAGATTGAAGACGGACAAAAGGAAGTTGCCAAAGAAGAAATTTTCGGCAGGCTCAGGCCCCTGCAAAAGGATTATTTTGACGCGGTAAACAATTTAATCCAGTACCAGCAGAAATTAGTGAATGACATGGGCGCGGAAGCGAAAAATGTCTATCATGAATCTCGCAGCCGGATCATCATCCTGCTCATCGCGTCTTCATTTTTGGCTTTCATGCTGACATGGCTCGTCACCCGCAGCATCATCGTCCCCATCAGTCAGGTGGTGTCGCTGAATGACCAGTTGGCTAAAGGCGATTTGAATGTGACCATCGCATCTGAGAGAAATGATGAAACCGGACAGATATTTTCGGCGATGAAACGTATGGTCGGGAGCATGAAAGATGTTCTTGCAGAAATCGGAACTTTGACCGATGCGTCAATTGCGGGCAGGCTTTCAACCCGGGCAGATGCCGCAAAACATCACGGCGATTTCCGCAAAATCGTTGAGGGCGTCAACAATACCCTGGATGCTGTTGTCAGACCTATAGACATGGCAGCGGAATATATTGAAAAAATTTCCAAAGGCGATATTCCTGAAAAAATCACAGGCGAATACAAAGGCGATTTCAATAAAATCAAGAACAATCTGAACCAGTGCATTGATGCGGTCAGCGGATTGGTCGCCGAAACCGGAAAGCTCACAAAGGCGGCGGTGGAAGGACGTCTTGAAATCCGGGGGAATGCAGAAAAATTCGGCGGCGATTATGCCAAAATTGTCAGGGGCGTCAATGATACCTTAGACGCGGTGATCTGCCCCCTGAACGTGTCTGCGGAATATGTTGACCGGATTTCCAAGGACAATCTGAATCAGTGCATTGATAACATCACCGGATTGGTTGCTGAAACCGGAATGCTGACGCGGGCAACCCTCAAAGGACGTCTTGAAATCCGGGGGAATGCGGAAAAATTCGGCGGCGATTATGCCAAAATCGTCAAGGGCGTGAACGACACTTTGGATGCGGTGATCGGTCCCCTGAACATGTCTGCGGCATACATCGAGCGGATTTCAAACGGCGACATTCCTGAAAAGATTACGGTTGAATACAAGGGGGATTTCAATAAAATCAAGGACAATCTGAATCAGTGCATTGATAACATCAGCGGATTGGTCGCCGAAGCCGGAATGCTCACGCAGGCGGCAGTGGAGGGACGTCTCAGCACCCGGGGCAATGCGGAAAAATTTAAAGGCGATTATGCCAAAATCGTCAAAGGCGTGAATGACACTTTGGATGCGGTGATCGGTCCTCTGAATGTGGCGGCAAAATACATTGAGCGGATTTCCAACGGCGATATTCCTGAAAAGATTGGATTTCAATCTGCTCAGGAACAATCTGAATATTCTGGTCGGCGCAATGGATGAAATTACGCTTCTTGCCGAAGAAATGTCTCGCGGAAATCTGACGGTGGAAGCGGCGGAACGCTCGGAAAGGGACAAGCTCATGCGGGCATTGAATGCCATGATAGGCAGGCTGAATGATGTGGTCATGAATGTAAAATCCGTATCAAACAACGTGGCTTCGGGCAGTCAGGAAATGAACTCGACCGCAGAAGAAATGTCTCAGGGCGCGTCGGAGCAGGCAGCAGCAGCCGAAGAAGTTTCCGCATCTATGGAGGAAATGACTTCCAATATCGCACAGAATGCGGATAATGCGATGACAGCCGAAAAAATTGCGCTGAAAGCTGCCGAGGATACCAAAGAAGGCGCAAAAGCGGTTATTCAAACCGTTACGGCAATGAAGATCATCGCGGAAAAGATTTCTGTTATTGAAGAAATTGCCCGGCAGACCAATCTGCTGGCATTGAATGCCGCGATTGAGGCTGCCCGCGCCGGGGAGAACGGGAGAGGTTTTGCGGTGGTGGCCGCGGAAGTCCGCAAGCTGGCAGAGCATAGCCGGACTGCGGCAAAAGAAATTACCGAGCTGTCAAAATCCAGTGTGAATATTGCTGAAAAAGCAGGGGATATGCTTAACAGCATCGCGCCCAACATCCAGAAAACAGCGGAATTGGTTCAGGAAATCAGCGCGGCGAACAATGAGCAGAACACAAGCGGCGCGCAGGTCAACAAAGCAGTTCAGCAGTTGGATCAGGTGATTCAGCAGAATGCTTCCGCCTCGGAAGAAATGGCTTCCACGTCCAGCGAACTGTCAGGGCTGGCAGAGCGGCTTCAGGATATTGTTGCATTTTTCAAAGTCGGCGATGCGTTGCAGGAAAGGCAGCATGAGCGGCAAAGAAGCCAGGGCATAAGAGTTTCAAAATCCGAAGCTAAAGAAAGAACCGCGGAACGCATATTGGCTGTCAGGGATAATCCCGGAGT
>JAIFKL010000254.1 GCA_020049595.1 Desulfobacteraceae bacterium | reverse complement strand
TCTCCGTAAAACCGCTTTTCAAGCGGTTTCAGCGATTTGGAAAATCGCTGTACGGTCTTAAAAACCGATCTTTGAAAGCGAATTGGTATAAAATCATGTGAAAATGATTATTCAGAGAATTATGCGGCTTGACAGTGATAAGGATAAAAAAATTATGAAAACGAATTTGCGTGAGATAAAAATCCTGATTCCCGATGATATTCTGCTTTCAATAAACATGAGTGAAGACTTGTTGATTCAGGAAATACGCCATCATCTTGCTTTCAAATTGTTTGCAGAAGGCAGGCTTTCATCAGGAAAAGCTGCCAAACTGGCAGGAATGACAAAAATTGTTTTTCTCATAGAGGCAGGTAAGAGAGAAATTGATATTCTTCCGTACAGCCCTGACGAACTGAAAAGAGAACTGGCATAACTTATGAATGTGATAAGCAATACAACGCCGTTTATTTCACTCGCTTCAATCGGAAAGCTGAATCTCTTAAAGGAAATTTATAAGAAAATCATAATACCTGAAGCTGTTGTTGAGGAAATCGAACAAGGCGGAGAAATTTATATTTCCAATCTCAGATTGTCAGATTGGGTTCACATTATTCCGAATATTAACGGGATAGATGACAAGCTCTTGTTTCAGTTAGACTATGGAGAGCGTCAGGATTGTCTCATCCTGTTCATCCTGAAAATCCTTAAAATCATTGTTAAAAAGGAGATAAAATGAATATTTTAAATATGTTGCAAGATGTGCAGTTTGTAATTGATGCAGAAGGCAATAAAAAAGCAGTTCAGCTTAATTTGTCTTTGTGGGAAGAAATTCTGTCCTTTATCGAAAACCATGAAGAAGACGCCACCGAGGAATTGCTGAATATTCAAGGACTTGCCGAAGCGACAGAACAATCCCGGCAGCGTATGAAATCAGGACAGTTTGTCCGCTATGAGGATATAAAACGGAATGTATGAGTTAAGATTTGATAAAGACGCTGAAGAAGCATACAGCAAAGCAGACGATAAATTGGCAGGACGTTTAAACCGTTGCTTTGAACAATTGCGTGAAAATCCGTTAAACCATCCGAACATCAAAGCGTCAAAAGGCAAACTGGAAGGGCTTTATCGTTACAGATCAGGGGATTGGCGAATAATTTATGAGCCTGATAAAAAAGAATATATTGTCAATATATTACAGATTGTCCGCCGAAACAAAGCTTATCGTTAGCAAGGAAAGCTGAAACAGGATTTTCAGGATGAAAGGATTTTCAGGATTGTCTCATCCTGTTCATCCTTTAATCCTGAAAATCCTGTTTCATAATCCTGAAAATCCTGTTTCAGATTGCGGAGGAGGAAAGCTGAATGGAAGAACTGTTTGAACTGAGAACTCATATTGAGAAAGGGCGATATGCAGAAGCATTGGTTTTACTGGGAGAAATGGAGGAAATGAGCAGGGAGGACAAAATCAATAAGATTGAGAGTTTTCTGGATATTCTGCTGATTCATCTTATCAAACAACATGCGGAAAAAAGAACTACCCGCTCATTGAATACCTCTGTTTATAATGCGCTGCGACAGATTGAAAAGATAAATAAAAAGAGGAAATCAGGCGGTTACTATTTGAATGCAGATGAATTGAACGCATCCGTGGAGGAAAGTTACCGGGCGTCTTTGAAATATGCCTCGCTTGAAGCTTTCGGAGGCGCTTTTGATGAGACCGAGCTTGCCCGGATGGTGGATGAATCGCAAATCAAAAAAGAAGCTTTGGAACTGATACTGAAAAACCAAAGTTGAACAAGTCTGAACTGGGATTTTTCGGATTAAAGGATTATCAGGATTGTCTCATCATGTTCATCCTTATACCGATTCGCTTTCAAAAACTGTGTTCTCTGTAAAACCGCTTTACTCCGTAAAACCGCTTTTCAAGCGGTTTCAGCGATTTGAAAAATCGCTGTACGGTCTGAAAAGCGCCCGGCTGAAATCAGACACGGAGAACACCGTTTTTGAAAGCGAATTGGTATTAAAATCATTGGGGAGAGCAGTCCGGGGCAGTATTGAAATTGAGAATATTGAGAATTGTGGCATCAAGGATTTCTTTCTGAGATTTCTTTCTGACATTGACATTTTTTTTCATCAAAATGATAAAAAAAGGTTGACTTGCAGTTTGTAAAATGCTATAGAGATTATTTCATTTTCGGAAACGGACAGATTGAAATTTCGGAGGGATGGCCGAGGGGTTGATGGCGGCGGCCTTGAAAGCCGTTGTGTTCGCAAGGGCACCGTGGGTTCAAATCCTACTCCCTCCGCCAGCGTAATAACATCATAATAAATAATTCGGAGAGATGGCCGAGAGGTCGAAGGCGCTCGCCTGCTAAGCGAGTGTGTGGCGAAAGTTGCACCCAGGGTTCAAATCCCTGTCTCTCCGCCATTATTAAACATTCTTTTTTGATCTCGTTCCCACGCTCCGCGTGGGAACGTCCCCCCGTCTTCAGGGGACGCGGAGCGTGGGAACGAGAGAACATTTAACAATAAACACTTCTGAAATCAGAGGGTTATGGCTCATAGTCGTAACCCTTTTTTTATTTTTATCAAAGGAACTCCCGCAGACACCCGATGCAAAACACCCCCCTCAAGGGGGGATTCCCCCTTTGAAGGGGGTTAGGGGGATGTCTCGAAGGGGCCAGGGGATGTTTCCGACAGAGAGATGGAATTATACCAATTCGCTTTCAAAGATCGGTCTTTTCAGACCGTAAAGCGATTTTTCAAATCGCTCAAACCGCTTGAAAAGCGGTTTTACGGAGATCGCCCGAAAAGCGGTTTTACGGAGAACACCGTTTTTGATAGCGAATTGGTACTATATAATTATATGATGAAAATTACAGATGAAATTTTTCAGGTCGGCGGCGGCAATCTGACTTCCGCCGAAGATGCGGCAATTTATCTTATCTGTTTTGAAAATCACTGTGCGCTGGTAGATGCGGGCTGCGGATATTCTCAGAACCGGCTCTTGCAGAACATTGAAAAATGCGGCGTGAATCCGAATCAGATTGAATATCTTTTGCTGACGCATTGTCATTTTGACCATACCGGCGGAGCAGCATCGCTCAAAGAAATTCTTCCCTGTCAGATTGTCTGCCACGAATCGGAAGCTGATTTTCTCGAACACGGCGACAATGCGGTAACAGCGGCGGGCTGGTACGGCGCAAGAATCCGTCCTTTTGCGGTTGACAGAAAACTGACCGGCGCACGGGAAACAATTCATCTGGGAGATCGGACTGTCGAGGCGATTCATGTTCCGGGACACTCTCCCGGTTCAGTCGTGTATCTGACCGAATCCCAAGGGCTTAACGTGCTTTTCGGACAGGATGTTCACGGTCCCCTGCATTCGGACCTTTTGTCGAACCGGAAAGATTATCAGGCATCTTTGCATCTGATGCTTTCGCTGGAGCCTGATATTCTTTGCGAAGGACATTACGGCGTTTATAAAGGAAAGGAAAAGACGGCGGATTTTATCCGCTCCTTTCTGCGTGCAGATGAATGACTCTTTCCGGCTGAAAGATTAACAGGGATGATTGACAGGATTCTGCCTGTCCTGCCATTCTGAGCCGAAGAGAGCGCACGGCGGAGAATCTCGGACTGGCATAGCAGAGCGGGTTTAAAACCCGCTTTATACCAATTCGCTTTCAAAGATCGGTTTTTCAGACCGTACAGCGCCCCGGTTTAAAACAGATTCAAATCGCTGAAACCGCTTGAAAATCGCCCCGGTTGTGAAACAGATACGGAGAACACAGTTTTTGAAAGCGAATCGGTATTACATACAGACACTCTGAAATGCTTCGAGGATTGAAATCATGAATCTTGAAAACAAAGCGGCGTTGGTGCTGGGCGCGGTCAAAGGCATCGGAAAAGGCATCGGTCTTGCGCTGGCAAATCAGGGCGCAAAGCTTGCGCTGACCTATTTTGACTGGGAAGAAAGTCTTGAAGAAATGAACCGTGATTTTGCCGAAACCGGCGCAGAATATATGACTGTCCGAATAAATCTGCTGGAAACAGATGCAATTCAGGGTCTTATCGAAAAAGTCATCCGACGTTTCGGCAGGCTTGACATTCTGATCAACAACATTGAGCGGGGCGGATGGCCGATTGTACACGGACCCTATATTCAGGAGCAGTGGGATTTGGAAATGGCGACCACGCTCCGGGCAAAACAATGGGTTTTCAATGCCGCGCTGCCGTATCTCAAGGCTTCGGGAAACGGTGTGGTCATTAATTTTTCGTCCATTGCCGGAATTGTCGGCAGAACGGGACCTGCGAGCCTGATTTTCAATGACGGATATGCCGCGGCAAATCGGGGCATATCCCTGCTCACAGAGATATATGCAAGAATGGGCGCGCCGGAGGTGCGGGTCAATGAGATCATGCTCGGCATCGTGGAAACCCGGCACGGCGATAACACCCGAGGCTGGGGATTGCTCACCGAGGCGCAGAAACAGGCGGTCATCGGACATACGCTGCTGGAGCGCATCGGCACGATTGAAGATGCGGTGAAAGCCGTTCTTTTTATAATAAAGGATGCGCCTTTCATGACTGACAGGAAACGTGCTGAGGCTTGACGGCGGATATGTGCTTGGCGGTGAAAAGGTCGGTCCCATGCCCCAAGGTGTGCTGTAATAAGACAGGCGGAAAACCGCAGGGTCTGCGCTCGGACTGCTCTCTATATGCGAATGCGAACATCTCATGTCTGTATTCTGTATCCGGCAGAAAGGGCATGTCGCGGACATGCCCCTACAATCCCAAATGGTTGTAAGCCGATTTTGAAGCTTTTCTTCCGCTCGATGTCCGGATGAGCAGTCCGATTTTCAGGAGAAAGGGTTCGACAACATCCACCAGCGTGTCGCTTTCCTCCTGAAGCGTGGCGGCAATGGCTTCGATTCCCACGGGCCCGCCCTTGTAAAATTCGATGACAGTCTTGAGATAACGGCGGTCCAGCGTTGTGAGTCCCATTTCATCAACGCCTTCGAGAGACAGCGCAGCGCCCACAATTTCCTTTGAAATCAGACCGTCCGCCCGAACTTCCGCGTAGTCTCTGACCCGCTTGAGAAGCCGGTTGACAATGCGCGGCGTGCCTCTGGAGCGTTTGGCAAGTTCTGCGGACGCGTCATTGTCAAGCGAGATATTCAGCAGCGTGGCGGAACGGCTTGCAATTTTCATCAGGTCGTTTTCATTGTAGAAATCGAGGCTTCTGAAAATGCCGAATCTGTCGCGCAGGGGCGCGGAGAGCAATCCGACGCGGGTAGTCGCGCCGATAAGCGTAAAGCGTTTCAGGCGGTATCTGTGGCTTCGGGCGTGAATGCCCTTGTCAAACACGAAATCAACCGCGAAATCCTCCATTGCCGGATAGAGAAATTCCTCAACGGTTTTGGGGATTCGGTGAATCTCATCCACAAACAGCACATCTCCTTCTTCAAGATGCGTAAGCATTCCAATCAGATCGCCGCCTTTTTCAAGCGCTGGACCCGAGGTGATCGTCAGATTTTTTCCCATCTCATTGGCGATAATATGCGCCAGCGTTGTTTTTCCAAGCCCCGGGGGTCCGTGAAAAAGAAGATGATCTAAGACGTCGCTGCGTTTTTTTGCGGCTTCGATGGCGATTTTCAGGGTTTCAACCGTGTCGGTCTGTCCCACATAGTCCGAGAGTCGCTCGGGCCGCAAAGAGAGAATGTCGGGCTCCCGGTCAAGAGGCAGACACGCGTTTGAGACAATGCCGTGTTTGTCGGAGGAATATTTCAGGACATCATTTTTCATTGTGATCGTTTTCGTGAGTCTGAGTTTTCACTCTTTTGTTAAAGACGGGTTAAGAGAAATTTGCTCAATGTCCTGCAATCTGATTTTTAACAGAAAATCCGAAGCATTCAGAATTGTTATCCCTGCATATTCTTCGAGTTTCAACAGATGGCGATCTCCTGAGACAATATAATCCGCTTTTCCTGAAACAGCACATTCTATGATTTTATCATAATCCGGGTCATCCGGTACTGCCCGAATCCGATTCGCTGCATGAACAAGTCTTGTAAATGTCGAAAAATCTGCAAGAATTTTGGAGATTTCATTTTTATCGAGATTGAACTTTGTTTTCAGCTTTTCAGCTATTTCTTTTTCAATAGCAGCGGAGGTGAGGATAGTTATTTTCTCATCCCGACCCAAATCCACCACCTGTCTTGGTTTTCCCTCCCAAAATATAGCCGAAATATAGATATTCGTATCAATCACAACCAATGCCGTCAAAAGTATTTATCTCCTCTGATCTTTACTGATGGAGAAAGCTGTCAAGTTCTTCCTCATTCATCATGGGTATATGGTGCTTTTTTCTTAACTTTTCGGTATAATTATAAAAATTATCTCTGTAATCCTTCTCACAGACAACCGTTTTTATCAGAGACATCTTTTCCTCAAACTCAAGCTGACTGACTAAATCCGCAATTTGGCGGTAAGTAATATCAACTTCTTTTAATTTCGGCATAAGCCCCCGCATGATTTATGTGTTTTCAATATGTTTCATGAGATATTTTTAACCACGAAAGCACGAAATTTCGTGTTCTTCGTGGTTTGTTTTTTTATGTTTTAAAACGCTATCTTGTCCCATATTTATATTTATCCCAAAGGGTTAAGCCAATTTTCAATAATAAAGTTTTCTATTTTGGAAAAATGACGGATATTTGCTGTAATCAGAGTCAGATGATGAGCCAGAGCGGCGGAAGCAATCAGGACATCTTCAATGCCTATAGGTTGCCCTCTTTTTTGAAGTGAGGCAAGTATATCTCCTGCCATAACAGCTTCATCAAATCCGATAGAAATAACTCTTACTCTTTTAAGAATTTCTTGTGTTATTTTAAGCCAGAAAGCCTCGGCATCCTGACGCAATGCGCTTCCGAAACGAAGTTCCATAACGCAGATACTTGAGGTGAACAGCGAATTTGACGGCTTTGAATTCAGATGAGAGCGCAAGTAAGGATTAGGCTGTTTTTTTATTAATTCGCTCAGTATGTTCGTATCAAGGAGATACATGATACTCTCCGTATGATCTTAATATTCTTGGGATATGTTTGTCACGGTTTTGAAGAATACAGTCCATCATCTGAAAAAAATCATCATCTTCATTTAACCATCCCTTTGCCTGCGCCAGATGACCGGCATCCTGCTGGCAAGGTTCTTTCCAATCAGATTCATTGCTTACAGAAATATTTGTCCTTATCTGGCAGATAAGGCTTTCTATCAGCCTTAATTTATCTTGCAGAATAAGACTTTCAGCTTCTTTTTCAATTTGTTCCAATAACAGCGATTTTTGCATTTTTTCATCCTCGTTGCAGGATATTTCAGCACATTATTATTTCTTTTAACCACGAAAGCACGAAAAAAATGAAAGGCACGAAATGAAATCTTTCGTGTTCTTCGTGGTTCATTTTTCATGAGATATTTAACCACGAAAAGCACGAAAGAAA
>JAIFKL010000257.1:4770-7487 GCA_020049595.1 Desulfobacteraceae bacterium | reverse complement strand
CATCCGACCACAAAGAGAATGATGCCGACAGCCACCTTTACATGGAATCCGCCTTTCAATGCGGCTTCCTTGTCATCCGCTTTTACGGTGTCAAGCGAAAGGTCGTCCAATCTCAGCTTGCGGCCCTTTTTCATGACATCTTCAAAGCGTTCCTTGGGCACCCCC
Source organism: Desulfobacteraceae bacterium (assembly GCA_020049595.1). GTDB lineage: Bacteria > Desulfobacterota > Desulfobacteria > Desulfobacterales > JAIFKL01 > JAIFKL01. The sequence continues at coordinate 7,322 of JAIFKL010000257.1, read as the reverse complement.
TGTATCCATGTCTTCAACTGTTCCAGATGCTTTTTGGTGGTTCGGATTTTATTCTGTTTATACCATTTTTCATCAATATTAACAAACCCGTTGTAATCATAACCGCCCTGCTGAATATACGCATCCGCAGCACGGACCATCAGCAGTTGCCACTGTTCAAGATCGTTGGTTCCTTTTTCAAAGAGTTCTTTTCCAAAGTAGTCCTGAACATACTTGGGCCCCATGGAATATTCCACACCGACATCCATCATGCCGGAAGGGGTAGGGATAATCAGCAGCAGGATGAGCAGTCCCAGGGGAATGGAAAATACCTTCCAGTCAATATACTTATCATAACCGCTTTCTTCATGTTCTTTCTTCTTTTTCTCTTCACTCATCTTTTCTTTCTCCTTCCTGTTTGTTTTAAAGCTGTTTAAACAGATAAAGATTAAAAGCTTTCAACTTTTCAGTAAAACGCCCACGCTGAAACAGACGTAACCCGTTTTATTTCTGAAACGATTTGAAAAATCGTTTTACTGTAGAACGGCTTTTTAAGCCGTTTCGTGTTTATCACGCTGAAACGATTTGAAAAATTACTGTAGAACGGCTTTTTAAGCCGTTTCGTGTTTATCACGCTGAAACGGTTTGAAAAATCGTTTTACTGTAGAACTTTCTGCTTCTGCACCGCTGCCGCCTTTTCTGTTGCAGAAATCATTTTTCCCGGAATATTTTCTTTCTCAGAACCAGCCGATTTCCGAAATAATATAGACAATCGGCACAGCAACTGTCAGCGCAAAGAAAATTTTCCGTTCCGTCTTTTTGGAAAAATAGAATCTTCCGTCTTTATAGCTCAGAAGTTTCGACGATTCGGATGTCTGTTCATCAAGGCGTCTGTCATACATAGTCCTGTCTCCCTGTAAATTTCAGTTTAAAAAAAACAGTCTGTCACGGCTGAAGCCTTTATTTTCCTTTCATCATATCCGCCATCTCAAAAAAGAGTTCCTGTTCTCTGACCACGCCGATCACATTTTTATCGCTGTCCGTCACCACTGCCCGGCGGATGCCCTTTGTAAACATGAGGTCTGCCAGTTCCATCAGATTGGTGTTTTCATCAACAGTCGGCGGAGACTCGGACATCACTTCTCCGATCTTTTTATTGGCAAGCATTTTCATCTGAATGGTGAAAAGACCTGACCAGAACATGGAAGAATACTGAATACTGTCGGCTGTCGAGGGCTTGGGCGCGTAAAGATAAGCCGGTCTGACACCCCGCATCAGGTCCTGAATGCTGAGAATACCGACCATTTCCTTATTTTTCTTGTCAAAAACAAGAATGGAGCGGTGTCCGGTTTCCATGATACGGTTGCTGGCAGCCAGTCCCTCAAAGGATTTCATCAACTGCTCAATCGCTTCCTTGACGGTTTTGTCTTCCGTAAGCGTGGTGTAGTCATCCACATGGATCATGATGTCGCGGGCCCGTTTTTCCGCTTTGGGATCGCCTTCGTGGACGGCTGCCGCGTAAGCATTGTTGATCTTTGCCGCCATCAGATCAATATCGCAGGGTTTGTTCAGATAATCGAAAGCCCCGCGCTGCAAAGACTCTTTGGCAGAAGCTTCTCCGCCGTGACCGGTCAGCATGATGACTTGGGTATTGGGACGGATTTTTCTGATCTCGGAAAGTGCTTCATGCCCGTCCATTCCCGGCATTTTGATGTCGAGAATGACCACGTCCTGCGCCTGTTTTTTCAGAAGTTCGACCGCTTCTTCACCGCTGCCGGCCATGGTGGTTTCATAGCCTTTTTTGTCCAATATCTTGGCAGTGGTCTTTCGGAACTGTTCCTCATCATCTACCATCAACACTTTTATCTTCTTTGCCATACTTTCCATACCTCCTGTTTTTTAAATCGGTGGCAGGTGGCAGGTGGCAGGTGGCAAGGAAAAATACCTGACGCCCCCTGAACCCTGTAACCTGAACCCTGTAACCTGAACCCTGTAACCTGAACCCTGTAACCTGAACCCTGTAACCTGAACCCTGTAACTTTCTCGGAGACTTCATACATCTCTCCGGCTACTTGCCGTCCGAATTTTTTCTTCAAGCCTTTGCCGTTTTGCAAAAGCCTCTTCTGCTTTGTTGACGATTTCATCAATATCCACAGGCTTCATCAGATAATCTGTTGCGCCGGCTTTGAGTCCGTCCACCGCAGATTCCACCGTTGCATGACCGGTCAGCATGATGACTTCCACCAGCGGAAAATGTTTTTTGATTTCCCGCAAAGTTTCAATGCCGTCCATGCCGGGCATTTTGACATCCAGAATCACCACATGGATATTCTGAGTTTTCAGCTTTTCCAATGCTTCGGTGCCGCTGCCTGCTGTCAGAGCGTCATAGCCTTTTTTTGAAAGCAGCTTCTGCGTAGTGGAAAGATACCTTTCCTCATCATCAACCAGCATTATTTTTATTTTTTCCATAACTTCACCCCTTAAATTGAGTAGGAGTTACGCAGTTGAATTTCACCGCTTTACGCCGGCAGCCCGCAAAAACCACTCCCCGTGCCACCCCACCCCCTCTCCGA
>JAIFKL010000257.1:0-4727 GCA_020049595.1 Desulfobacteraceae bacterium | reverse complement strand
CCGACAAAACCCCCCCCCCGGCTCCTCCCCGACAAAACCCCCCCGGCTCGTCCCCGACAAAACCACACCCCCGGCCCCTCCCCGAAGGAGAGGGGGCCGGGGGGAGAGGTCTGAACTGCGTAACTCCTATTGAGAATTGAGCCATCTTATTAAAAACGGTATTTCTCATTTCTCACTTCTCACTTCTCACTTCTCACTTCTCACTTCTCACTTATTGATGCCATCGGCAGGTAAATCGTAAACGTCGTTCCCACGCCTTTTTCACTGCTGACCGTCATGGTTCCGCCCATGCTGTCTATGATACCGTAACAGACAGACAAGCCCAGTCCCGTTCCTTTGCCCACCGGCTTGGTGGTAAAAAACGGAGAGAAAATCTTTTTCTGATTTTCAGGACTGATGCCCGCACCGTTGTCCGTAACCGAAATTTCCACTTTTCCCTTCTCGGTGCGTCCTGTCCTGATTATCAGTTTGCCGCCCTGAGAACCGTGTCTTTCCACCACCGCATCAATGGCATTGTTGTAGAGATTCAGCAGAACCTGTTGCAGTTGTCCGGGGTCCCCGTGAATCATGGGCGTATTTTCAGCGATGTTCCGCTTGACATCTATGCCGTGAACGCTGGCTTTTTTGGCAACCATATTCAGAACCTCCGGTACAAAATCCCGAAGGTCCACATCCTGAATCACCGGCTTGCTCTGTCTGCCGAATTTGAGAATTGCCTGCGTAATTGCCGAACACCGGTCAATCTGAAGTTTGGTCTGGTTCATAGAATCGGCGATTTCATCTGTGGATTCCGAGGGCGGCAAGATGCCCTTTTCTTTCATCTCCGTCAGATTCATTTCAATCAGCGACTGCTCACTTTTGATAATTTGAAGCGGGTTGTTGATTTCATGGGCAAAGCCCGCCGCCATTTCCCCGAGTTCCGCCAGACGGTGCGCCCGGATAAGCTGTTCCTGCAACTGGTCTTTCTCGGTATCGGTCTGGCTCATTCTTTTCACAATTTTTTCAGTCATATAAAAAGCTGTTGCAACGATGGCAACGCCGCCGATGAGACAGATGATAATAATGAGATAACTGGCGTTTCTGAGCGATTCGAACGCGTCCGCTTTTTCCTGCCTGACCACCAAGAGCCATCTTTTGTTTTTCAGCCAGGTCGTGGCATAGAGATGTTTATCGCCTTTCATATCCGGCAGGATGAAACTGTCAATATCTTCACCCTCAAAAGACAGGGAAAATGTCGGATAGTTTTTGTGATCCGGGTCTGTATCCATCAGATTTCCCCCGGAACGCCGGTCTGTCTGGAATATGCCTTCTGTGTTGAGAAGATAGGCTTCGCCGGTTTTGCCGATGCGGACTTTTTTCACCATTGTATTAAAAAGATAGCTGTCAATCGTGGCTCGAATCACCCATTTTCTGCCTTCGGATTCTCTGGCAGCAGCAATGATGAAATGCGGGACCTGTCTGAAACCCAGATAAATATTGCTGATATAATAGCCTTTTTTCAGGACTTCCACGAACCAGTCGGTTTCTTTGTAAATCTTTCCGGTCAGTTTGTAGGGACCTTCATAAGCCACATGAACACCTTCTTCATTAAAAACGCCCATATCCACAAAGGCGCTGGATTCTTTCTGGAGACGGATAAATATCTCATGCAGACTTTCCGGATGGCTGAGTTCCTCGAAAGTGTAGGAATGGAGGACAAATTCGAGATTTGCCTTCCGTTCCTCTAAGAAAGATTCGATCATGTGCCGGTGATCCCCCACAATCCGTTTCATACTGGCAATGGTTGTGTTTTCAATGGAAGATGTGAAATGAGAATAGCCGATGATCAAAGTTAAAGTAAAAGGGATCAGGGGCAAAAGGATCATACTGGCAAGGATCAGCTTTTTCATTGAAGCATAATGATGATTTTTTTCCATAAGCCTAAATTCTCCGCAGGTTTTCAAATTTTTCTGTAAAGCGACCCAAGCTGAGAATAGATCAAATCGCTTCTGTATTTCCAAGTTAAAAATGAAATGCGTTTTCGTTCTTACCTGATACGAATTAGCTTTCAACACTGATGTTTTCCGCATCCGAGTGCTGAAATGAAATTTTAGCCATCCGGAGTGCTAAAATGAAATTTCAGCATTGCACTCCGGAGCGGTCGGGGTGCTAAAATTTCGTTGCGCTCCGGTTTTAATAAAATGACGCACTCCGGAAAGCGAATTGGTATGAAATATCTATGGCAATCTTCGTGCCAAAAAAACAGGGAAACAATTTTTTTAAATAACTGTCTGAATAAATGCGTATTATGGAAATATGATTTTTTTTACAGGGATAAACCGTGACGGGAGTGTGTCGGTGTTTTTTACAGATTGTAAAATAGTCGTAAAACGGGTTTGGCTTGTTCTAAGCCATGGCCGTTTTACTTCGTCCATTTGAACAGCAGCGAGCCGATCAGCATGAAAACCGCTGTCATCAGCGACAGGACGGCAATTTCAAAACCGAGATCGCTGAGGCTTGCGCCTTCATTCATAATACGGCGCATTCCTTCTGTCACATGCTTTAAGGGAAAAATCTGGGCAAACATGCGGACGCCCGGCGATGAGCCTTCAATCGAAAACCACACTTCGGAAAGAAACATCATGGGCCATGTGATGATTTCCAAAATACCGTAAGCAAGTTCTTCGCTTGCGGTCCTTGCCACGATAATCAGCGCTAAAGAGATAATGCTGGCACCGCCCAGCGTGAAGAAAATCAGCAGGTCAAAATATGAGCCTTTGCAGTGAAAATCAAATATCAGGGCGCATCCGGCATAGACGACAATGCTGCTGAACAGAATCACAAACATTCTTGATAAAACCTGTGCGGAGAGATATTCAAATGCGGTCAGCGGTGTGGCTTTGAGCCGTTTCAGAACGCCGGTTTTCCGATACCGGACAATGGGATATGCCACGCCGTAGAGACTGCTGAACATCATGTTCATGGCGATTATACCCGGAAAGAGCCAGTCCAGATAATCAATGCGCCGTGTTGTGACAGTTTCCCGAACCGCTTTGTCCGCGATGTCTCCGGGATCACGGAGCGCGTTTGTCAGCAGACTTTCCGCAACAATGCCGTCGGGCGAATCGTGATTGATCCAGTATCGGAGCGGATGAGAATCCTGTTCCACCAGAATATCAAGACGGTAATTTTTCAGTTTTTCAAAACCGAGGTCACGGCTCTGAAATTCCATGAATTTGAACAGACTTATTTTTTTCAGGCTTTCAGGAATCCCTTCATGCACGGCTTTTGCATCTGCCGGGGATATGATGCCGCATTTATAGCTCGGCTGCACCCCGCGATGAAAAATAAGCGCAAAGCCCAGAATCACAAGAAAGGGAAAGACAAAATTCCACCCGAATGAGGCTTTGTCCCGAAAAAATTCTTTGTTGCGGGAAACAAAGACTGCCCGGAATCGCCGAAAATTGAACCACGGCCATCTTATAAAAATCGGCAGGAAAACAAAGAAAGCACGAAAGTTGTCTTGAAAAAATCCCTTCGTGTTCTCAGTATGTTCGTCTTTTAGTGATTCCCTTTTCGTGATCTTCGTACCTGATTTTAAGATGGTCGTGCTTTTGTGATTCATGTTTTCAATCCCTGAGCTTCCGTCCGGTCAGTTGGAGAAAAAGGTCTTCAAGATTCTGAGACCTTACAGACATCTGAGAAAGGTCTGTTCCGGCTTTAAGAAGCAAATCCAGACAGTTGTTGATGTCAGCCGTCTGAAATTCATAGCATCCCTGAGATTCAAGCCTTTTCCATTTTCCGCATCCGCTTGTCCCGTCCCGGAAAATTTTTTCCGGCAATTCGGGAAAACTTTCTATCGGCAGCGTTATGGTGACGCCTGAACAATAGCTTTTGAGCAGATCGGACGGTGATCCCTGTGCAATGATCTTTCCCACGTCAATGATGATAATTTCATCACAAAGCATCTGCGCCTCATCCATATTGTGTGTGGTCAGCACCACCGTCTTTCCTTTTGCCTTGATCTGCCTCACAATATTCCACAGATAGCGTCTTGCCTGCGGATCAAGACCGGTGGTCGGTTCATCCAGAAAAACGAGTTCAGGATCATTCGCCAAAGCCATTGCCAGCATCAGCCGCTGTTTCTGTCCGCCTGAGATTTTGTTATTATAACGCTCCAGAATATCTTCAAGATGACATAAGCGGATGAGTTCTGCCATCGGCATGGGATTGCGATACAGCTTACGAAAGGTCTCCAGCGTTTCACGGACAGATAAAAATTCAAAAACCGCCGTGGTTTGCAGTTGAATACCGACTTCTTCACGAAATTCGGCTGTCCGCTGACCGCCTTTGTATAATATATCTCCTGATGTGGGCGGGAGGATGCCTTCGATGATTTCAATGGCAGTGGTTTTGCCTGCGCCGTTGGGGCCCAGAAGCCCGAAGCATATTCCGGGGCCAATGGAAAAGCTGATGCCGTCCACTGCAACCACGCCGGGATAATGTTTTACCAGATTTCTGACTTCAAGCAGGTTCATTGCTTATAATCTCAACGGTCTTTACTGCGGCGGGCATTTTTTCAGCTTACTGCCTGCTGTAGAACGGGTTTAAAACCCGTTTTACAGAAAAAATAGCTCTGCTAAAATTTCGCTGCGCTCATTTCAGCACTCCGGAGTGCTGAAATGCCACCAGAGCTTAAAACAGATATAAAATGGGTTCAGCAAAGTAAAACGGGTTTCAAACCCGTT
>JAIFKL010000332.1 GCA_020049595.1 Desulfobacteraceae bacterium | reverse complement strand
CACAATGCAGTCTCCGCTTCCCATCCTGAATTCCTGCACCGGCAGCATATTTGAAATATCAGGCTCAAGCCCGATCCACATGCCGTCTGTCTTGATTTTTTCCACTTTCCGGGTATCCGCGCTCCAGAGCAGAATATCCTCGTGCAGTCCTGAAAAATGGAAAAACCCGTCTTTTCCGCAGGCGATCACAAGAATCGTCATGTGTTTCTGCTCGTCCATTCTGACAATATTTTCGTAAATAGTCTGATTAATCACAGACAACAGGCGTGAAGGCTCAACTTCGGGATTCTGTATCAGCATGGTATGAATTGCGGTCTGAACCATCATCATTACCAGCCCTGCGGTAACGCCATGCCCTGAAACATCGCCGATTACAATCCAGTCAAAGCCCGCAACAGAAATTACGTCATAATAATCTCCGCCGACTTCATCGGCAGGTTCGCAGCTCGCGGCAATCTCGTACCCGTCAATCACAGGTTTTTCAGGCAGCAGGCAGGACTGAATCTTTTTTGCCAGTTCCATTTCGCCCCATAATGCATTCATTGCCTCGTTCAACTGCATGGTACGTTCAGCGACCTTATCTTCCAGACTGGCATACAGACTGGCATTTTCCATAGAAATTGCCGCCTGTGACGAAAGAACATTCAGCAATTCCAGCCGGTCGGACGTAAATGCGCCGGGAGTCAGATTGTTCTCTAAATACAGAATCCCGGTTAACTTATCCTGATGCACAATCGGCAGACACAGCAGCGATTTGAGTTTTGCGGATCGGATATATGTATCAGAAGCAAATGTCCGGTCTTCCGATGCGTTATGCAGAACCACAGGTGTTAAAGTACGTGCAACATAATGGATGACTGAAAGGGGAATATCTTCGGCTTTTTCTGCCGGTTCTGCCTGCATGGTCTGAATCTGTTTATCTCCTGTCCGTCCCTTTGCCTGAATAATCAGATTGTTATTCCTGTTTTCAATTAAAATTCCCTTTTCAGCCCCTGCATTTTCAATCACAATGCGGATCATGATTTCAAGCAGTTTATCCAGATGCACTTCCCTTGAAAGATTATGTGATGCTTTGATGACTGCGGCGGTGTCGAGTATGGCAGATGCCGCGGAAATTGATGCGGACCCTGTTACAGATACAGGCTGCGGACGGGTGTCGGCAAATGCTGCGGCCAGCAGATGCCCGGAGTGTTTTTCCATATCTTCAACTTTCCGCGTTGCGCCCCATCGCCGGTAGCAGTCACGGGCTTTGGTCATACATAGCATGGCAATATCTTCTCTGCCCCGTGCCAGATAAAATTCCGCTTCCCGTTCATAAGCCAAAGCCTCTTCCTGAATAAAACCGTTTGTTCCTGCTCCGAGAATTGCGCGTCCGTATAATTCCATTGCCTTTAACGCATCATCGGACAGCCTTGCCATTTCAGCCCCGATCAGATCAGACTTATGCTGAAAATTCATCGGGCAGTGACTTGCCCACTGAACCATTTTTTTCTGAATCACATCAGCCTGATTTATCAATATATTCCGGGTTTCAGCGTCTGCTTCGGAACACCGGGCAAGCAGAGACAGGGCATAATAAAAATAATGCACAGGAAGATAAAAAAATCCTTCACCGCCTTTTGCATATTCCATGCCCTGACGCCCTGATTCAACCGCGTCCGCAAAATTTTTAAATATATACTGAAGCATGGTTTTACAGCAGAACACTGAAAACACCAGCACCGGATTGTTTTGCTCTGTCCGCACCTGAAGCATTTCCGATTCTTTTGTCAGTTCGCCGGACAGTCGGCACGGGTCAGCAGAACCGCCCCGGAGATTCAGAACTGTCTGAGCCCAAATCTTCCCGAAATTGCGGTGAAACTCCAGCCGGTACTTTTCCATGGTTTCCAGATGCGTTATCTGATCCTGATAAACCAAATCCAAAGATTTTCCCATGCAGACCTGATAGCCGAGCCGGTGGATCGCGCTGTAATACGCATATTCCAGATCACCTGATTCAATGCCGATCCGGATTGCATCCTTTAACGGTTTTACAGATTCACGGATATGCGCTTTAAAAGGCTTTATAAACGTGTTGAAAAGAAAACCGACTTTTGCCCTGATTTCCGGGGCATTGAACTGCTCTGACAGTTTTACGGAAAGCTGACCGAACTGATACCCGGTTTCGATTTGTCCGTATATGTGGCACAGAAGCACTCCGTACCAGCCATAGGCAAAAGCGGACAACGGGGAGTTTCCGTGTTCGACAGACAAAGAAACCATTGTCAGAACAATTGCCGACAGCAGAAGCGGATTTTCCAGATGTGCGGGACCCGCGGCATTCATCATTATCCGCATGGCAGCAATCTGAAAAGCGTTATCCATTAAAGGCAGTTTTGCCAGATCATCAATCTGTCTGATTTTTTCCTTTAAAGATTCTGCTGATTCACGGATATAATCTTTCAGCTTTCCGGGTTCCGCTTCCAAAAAAACTCCCAGCAGTTCCATAGCATCCATTGCAGCTTTAATGGCAGCATTATTCTGATTCTGAGCCGTATAAAAAAGTATGCTGAGCTGATACACCTTTACCTTTTCCAGAATATCGTCGGCATGGAGCAGAACTTCCTCGGAAAGCTGTTTTGCGCGCTCATAATTGCTGCTCAGATATTCAGCTTCAAGCGATTCCAGATACAAAGCCAGCGTCAGGTCATAGTGATCATCCCATTTGAATTTCGGCGGAAGAAGCCCGATTCCCATGCTGAAATACCAGATAGCAGTCGGATATGCCGTAGCTTTTTTAGCCTTGCGTCCGGCAATCAGGTTCAGTTCTGCCAGTCTGAGCATTTCCTTTTTGTCTTTGATGTATTGAAACCCTTCATTGAACCGGTCTGCAATGTCAAAGATATGTTCTTCCAATTCTCCCTGATTTTCCATATCTGCAAGACGCAGCCTTCCGATGGCGAGTGAAACGGTTTTTTTCCGTTTTTTGGGAATCAGGGCATAGCTTGCCTCGCGGATTCGGCTGTGGACAAATTCAAACCGGCTTTTGTCCAAAGGCTTTACCAGTCCGTCATCCGCAGCCTTTCGGATGCTGCGGGCTATGGTTTCTTCCGCTTGCCCGGAAATTTCCGAAAGGGTTTTCAGATCAAAGGTATTTCCGATACACGCGGACAGCATCAGCATTTCACGGGCATCTTCCGGCAACTGCCCGATCCTGTGAATCATAAGGGCTGCAACCGTGTCAGGAACACTCTTTTCCCGAATCCTGTCCCCATCCCATTTCCATGTCCGCATTCCTGTATCAAAGCGCAATAAGCCCTGTTTAAAGACAGATGTTACATATTCTGTGACAAACAGAGGATTTCCTCCGGTTTTTTCATGGATGATGTCTGTCAACTGCCTGATTTCATTGGGCTTGCAGCGCAGCATATCCGGGACAAAAATATCCAGCGCATCGCGGGAAAGGTTTTCCAGCACAATCCGGCTTACCACCCCTTTTTCTATTTGTATAGCTTTAACTGTTGTCATCAGAGGATGAGATTCGCCGACCTCGTTATCCCGGTATGCTCCGATGAACAATAAATACCGGGTTGCAGCATCTGTCATCAGCAGCCGGATAAAATTCAGCGAAGCTGCATCTGCCCACTGCAAATTATCAATAAATAAAACCAGCGGATGGTTGTTTTGGGCAATGGTTCTGATCACATTCTGAAACACATATTGAAACCGGTTACGGGCTTCGGCAGGATCAGATTGCGAAACCGGCTGCTGCTTTCCGATAATCAGTTCCAGTGACGGAATCACCTCTGTCAGCAGATAACCGTTATCTCCGGCTGCTTCTGTCAGTATGGCTTTCCAATTCGCCAACTCGGCTTCGCTCCGGGTCAGGATGCTGCCGACAAAACCGTTCAATGCCTGAATCAGACCGAAAAACGGGACGTTCTGCTGATACTGATCCTGTTCCCCGGCAATGAAATATCCGCCTTTTTCCGTGACAGAATTCCGAATTTTGTTCACAAGAAATGTTTTTCCTGTACCGGCATGACCGGAAACCAGCAGAGTTTCTCCTGTTCCTTTCCTCACCCATTCAAACGCCTTCATCAGATTGAGAAGCTCCTCTTCTCTGGCGCAGAGCATCTGCGGTATCTGAAGTTTTCCTGAAAAATCATCTGACGCCAAATCAAACCGGCTGACACTTCCGGTGCGCTGCATAAGATTCAATGCCTTTTCCAAATCTGCTTTTAATCCATAAGCGGACTGATAACGGTTTTCAGGATTTTTTTCCATCAGCTTCATCACCATATCAGAGACAATTTCCGGTACATCAGGATTTGCAACGCAGACAGGTTCAGGGGTTTTGGCAATATGGCTGTGAATGAGTTCTGCGGTATCTGTGCAGGGAAACGGCAGTTTTCCCGCAAGCATTTCATACAGGGTAACGCCCAGAGAATAGAGATCAGTCCGGTAATCCACATTCCGGCTGATTCTGCCGGTCTGTTCCGGGGAGATATAATACAAAGTCCCTTCCAACTTAGCAGGAGAACCAATATGGGTTTGTGAAGTCTGTGAAGCAATACCGAAATCAATGATCACGGCTTTATGCTCTTTTAAATTGACAATAATATTGGAGCTGTTGATGTCTTTGTGGATGATGCCTCGGGAATGAATATCTCCCAGAGCCTGCGCCACTGAAACGGCTATTGACAATATTTCTTCGCGGGTCTGTTATCTATCTCAAGTTTCTGATATGCCTTGCGAATCCCCGGAATATCCAAATCTTTGGTCAGCATATACTCATTGTCAAACCTGCTGATCTGCTCGGATATCGGGTTGTCATGCTTCAGCAGCTTTATGACAACAGGAGTTTCAAATTCAGAGTTATCCTGACGGTATATCAGAGAATCCGGCCCTTCATGAATACACGGAAGGGCTGACACTTCTTTTTTGGAAAGTTTCATGGGTGTTCTCCGCGGTCATCAGCAACAAAACGCTGACGGTTTTCGGATTCCTCTGTTTTTTTCAGTTCGATCTTCAGAATCCCGTTATTATATGAAGCATCAACATAAGACTAATCTGCCTCAGCAGTTCAATTGTCCTGTTAAATAGTTAGGAGATAATCATCAGGATAAAGATTATCATTGACATAATCCTTTAAAAAAAGCAAGTTTTTCATTGGTAATAAAACGATATTGATGAATACTGACGGTGGATACCGTTGAAAAAATAAAAATTATCAGTACAAGTAAAAACACTGCCGATACATACCGATTCAAAAAAATACATCGTTGTTGCATATCTTCTCCTTTTCAAGTCTTAGCAATAAATTCAGCGGTTTATCCGCTGCAATGACGGGTTATGCCGTGATAAATTTTTGTTTATATCACATTTCCGGAAAAATTGCAACTCAACGGTGCGGGCATAACGACAAATTCAGCGGTGTCAATCCCTGAATAACGCCGAGAATAATCAAATCAATAAAAGACATTTTTTATAATAACATAGCTGAATGAAAAAGGGTTAATTTCACTTCATTTTCACTAATCGCTTATCTTATACCAATTCGCTATCAAAAACAGTGTTCTCCGTAAAACCGCTTTTCAAGCGGTTTGAGCGGTTTGAAAAACCGCTGTACGGTCTGAAAAGACCGATATTTGAAAGCGAATCCGTATAAGGTCCTTCAGGAAATACTCTTTGTACCGCGTTTATATAAGTTTCTGCCATATCGCTGAAAGATGTCATGGGTGATGTCTTCATGATTTCCCATCTCCGAGCGTCCGGGTCAGGGGATGAATTCCGTCTGTCATTTTCAGTTTGCCGTCTTTATACGGTTGAATCATGTCATGATGAAATTCTATATTTCAATAGTTCGGTAATTTTTTCTGAAATGAACCTGCCTGACATTGTAAGTATCTTAATTTACATAATACAACCGCAGTACGGGCTTTCAGAGTTGTATATGCGAAATCTGCCATCACATTGCCGACAAAATCATCTGTAAAGCACACCCTGAAGATACAGTCTCCGATTTTCGTGAGATTCGGATGAGCAGAACTATTCGATATCATAGGAATCCCTCTGGACTGCGCCGCTTTTGCCGCGGCAATGGAATGCGAACTCCAGTCTGATCCCACAATCGCGGCAACATCGGCAGCGGCAGTCTGAATTGCGGCATGATGGGAACCGATGGGCCTACTCTCGTTGTCAAACACCGACAGCTTTATTTTTTGGTAGCGGTTCAAATTTGACTGATATTATTTTATAATATAATGAGATTACTGTGAATTTATAAAATTTATCAGTCAAGATTACACCACTACCCTTTTTAGAAGCTTGCTTATACAGCGATTTTGTGATAATATTTTGAGCATGAATAATTTATCAATTAAAAAATATACTATAAACAGGCTGTTTAGCAATTAAGGAGGCAAAGAGATGAATATCGAAACATTACTGTCAATTTTACGTCAGAATGTACTCTTCAAATCTGTTAATAAAAAGATGGATGAATCGTCCCGGGAAAAGCTGATGGAGTGCATCAAGGCTGCCGCAATTGCTGAGAATGTGGAAGATAAATTCTGCGACTGCTGTGCGGAAGCCGGTTTGGTGAATTTTAACAGCCTCGGCGCGGATGGAGAAGTAAAACTCTCATCTTCTGATGCTGAAAAATTCGCCAATGAACTGGCAAAAGCCGTAAAGCGTTCATCTTAGTTCGCTCGATTCAAAAAATCGGAAAACTTTTAACTCACCTTGCTCCATCTTTTTTAAAAGGGGGCAGGGGGGATTTTAACTCTATGGAACTGACTCTGTTTATTCTATGCTGGACGCCGGTAATTCTTCTGACGCTGCTGGCAGTTGTTTTCCGCCGCCCCGCGCTGGAACTTTCCATTTACAGTCTGATTTTCACTTTGCTGCTCACGGTGTTTTTCTTTAACACGCCGCTGATCTTGGCAATCCTGACAGGATTGGACGGCGTTGCCACAGCCCTGCCTCTGATTCTGGTGATTTTTACGGGCATTCTGCTTTCCACACTCCTGATGGCAACCGGTTCGCTCAAACGCATTGTTGACTGGCTTATGGGCGGGGTGCGGGACGCGTATCACCGAAATCTTCTGATTACCCTGGGCGTATCCAATTTCATGGAAGGTGCCAGCGTGATTGCAGAACCGGTAGTCGCGCCGATGCTTTACACTGCCGGCGTTTCACCTGCCGGTGCCGCCGCACTTTCGATTATCGGCTATTCCGGTCTGATGACATTGGAACTGACCGGCATCATTATTACCGTACTTTCGCTTGTGACAGGCATACCGATTCAGGAACTGGGCATTGCCGCCGCGTGGCTGTCTATCCCCGCGACGCTGGCAATGGCTGCCTGTGTGCCGATGTATCTTCCCGAATCGGGCGGCATTCGCGGGATGGCGCTGACGCTTGCCTGCGGATTGTTTCTGGGAATTGCCGCGCTGGGCGCGACCGTATTCATCGGCGTGTCTATCTCCGGAATGGTTGCCGGACTTGCGCTGATATTTTGTCTCATTCTTCTGGGAAACCGCAAGCCGGATACAAATGCTCAGGTATTGAAAGACATGACACCTTTTGCCTTCATGCTGGCAACGCTCCTTCTCATCAATATCATCCCTTATCTCAATGACCTGACTTTCCGCCGCCTGACGATAACCGTGAATATTATCCCTGTTCACAAACTGACGTTTCAGCCTTTTTTTTCCGCGTATATTTATCTTTTTCTTGCTTTCGGTCTGGCAGCTTATCTGCTGAAAGTTCCGAAAAAGCATGTTCAGGAGATTCTTCAGACTGCGATGCGGAAAGTCTGGCGTCCCCTGCTGGCAATGGGGCTTTTCGGCGCGATGGGACAGATCATCGCATATTCAGGCTATGCACAAGGCTTTGCCCGGCTCGATCAGGCGCATAATATTCCATGGGTGCTTTCTCATGGCTTGAAACTCTATACCGGAAATCTGTATCCGGTATTTGTTCCTCTGCTGGGCTGGGTGGGAACATTTCTGACAGGCTACGGCGTTGCCTCGCTGATGCTTTTCGGACAGCTTCAGATAGAAGCGGCAAATATTCTCGGCGTTTCAGCGACATGGCTTGCGGCAGGGCTTGCGGTGGGCGCGTCGGTGGGTTCTATTTCTTCGCCCTTCAAAGTTGCAATGGCAACATCCATGTGCAACGCCATCGGGACCGAAGGCGAGATATTGGGTCGAACCATTCCGCTCGGACTTGCAGCATCGCTGTTTATCGGTTTGATTCTTTGGATTGTTTTATAAAATCGGTCAGCACAGTAAAACGGGTTTTAAACCCGTTTAACACTTAGGATAACTATGAACATTGACGAACA
>JAIFKL010000347.1 GCA_020049595.1 Desulfobacteraceae bacterium | reverse complement strand
AAACAAGGCGTTACGCAGCCCATTCAGAAAAATCGGAGATTTCCTTTATGATAAAGGCAAAAATAACTGCTCAGAATCCCTCGGCAAACCTTCGCTCTTATGAACAGACCTGCCAATCTTTTTCATGGTCTGACGTGGAGAAGGAATTTACATGGCATCAGACCGGCAAAATCAATATCGTGCATGAGGCAGTTGACCGATGGGCTGATGATCCGAACAGAGGGAACCGGAACGCACTGATATTTGAAAAAGCCGGACAGACAACGGCTTACACCTATTCCGACCTCAAGCGCATTTCCTGTCAGTGGGCAAATCTGCTGATTCAGTACGGCTTTGAAACCGGAGACCGCCTGTTTATTCTCCTGCCTTCCTGCCCGGAAGTTTATTTTGCCATGCTCGCGTGCGCCCGGATAGGCGTGGTTTTCTGTCCGCTTTTTTCAACGCTCAGTTTCGACGAATTGGAAGAACGCCTTGAAAATGCAAAACCCAGGGGGCTTCTTACACATCCTGATTTTGCCGAAAAGCTTCCTTATGAGTCAATGAATGATGTCACCCATCTTTTTCTCACAGAAAGCCCGCTTCCGGAAATGTTTCCCGGTGAAGTGCTGCTGAAAGGATTGTCGGAAAAAATGCCTACAGCATGTAGCACCCGCTGGGTTACGGGCAGCACGCCTTTATATCTGCTCTATACTTCCGGCTCCACAGGCCCGCCCAAAGGCGTTGTTCATGCCCACAGGGACATGATCGGACATCTGATAACTGCCCGGTATGTTCTTGATCTCGATCCGGATACGGTTTTGTGGACCGACTGCGATCCGGCGTGGGTGACCGGTACGGTTTACGGCGCTTTTGCGACTTGGCTCTGCGGAGCGACTTCTGTGGTACAGGCAGACCCTTTTTCTGCCTCAACATGGTATCGCACGTTGGAAAGACACAAGATTTCGGTCTGGTACAAAACACCCGGTAACATGAAACGGCTCAAAGAAGCCGGAGACGATCTGACAGGCAGGTATGATTTTTCACATCTGCGGCATATTGCATCGGTGGGCGAGGCATTGGAGCCGGAACTTATTTACTGGTTTAAGAAGAATTTCAAAATTACGCCCCATGATACATGGTGGATGACCGAGACCGGCATGATCTGTCTTGCCAATTTTCCGGCAATGGACATTAAGCCCGGTTCCATGGGAAAAGCGGTTCCCGGGATCGAAGCTGCTGCAGTTGATGAAAACGGCAATCCCCTGCCCCTGATGACCATGGGCGAACTTGCGCTGAAACCCGGATGGCCCTCGATGATGACAAATATCTGGAAAGATGACGAGCGTTATCAGGCATATTTTAAAAACGGCTGGTTTCTGACCGGCGATATGGTCATACAGGATGAAGACGGCTATTTTTACCATCAGGGACGCACCGACGATCTCATCAAAGCCGGTGTGAAGCTGATCGGTCCTTACGAAATTGAGCGTGCGCTCTGCCGCCATCCGGCTGTTGCGGAAGCAGCGGTCATTTCCAAAAGCGCAAAACCGGGAGTGCCTTTTTTAAAGGCATTTGTCACTGTCAACAGAGGCGTCACGCCTTCGGCACGGCTGAATCAGGAGATCAAGGCATTTGTCAGAGCCGATCTTTCCTCAGAAATCGTGCTGAAAGAGATCGCATTTCTGGAAACGCTTCCCAAGACCCGATCCGGAAAACTGCTCCGTCGGGTGCTGAGGGCGCAGGAATTGGGACTGCCCGCAGGTGATCCCTTGAATATAAAGGATTATTAGAGAGTTAGTGCGTTTCGGCAGGCTCAGTTTCGACTGCGCTCAACTGCCGGTCGGCGGGGAGATTTTATCATTGACAGGAGAAAAAGCAGCGGCCAAGACAGGCTTTCTGTTTTTTGAGAGGTATCAATGCGGTATGAATTGAAAAATCAATNNNCAGGCTTTCTGTTTTTTGAGAGGTATCAATGCGGTATGAATTGAAAAATCAATAGGCTGCGGATACAATATCGCGGCGATAAGCGCTGCGCCGTATTGCTCCCACAGGTATTCGGAAGAAGATTTCCCTTGGGGCAGTTCCAGTGTTACGGTCGGAATATCCAGCATCAGACCTGCATAACTCCCCAGCGATCCGGGCATTGCGCCCAATTTGCGGACAGGCAGGTCGCAGTATTTGGCGATATGGTTCGCCAAATCTCTTCCGGGACCGTCATAGTCAATGCAGGCTAAAGGCTGATGAACCGCGACAATGCGATTCGGCTTGCATTGCCTGATTGCCCGGACAATCGCCCGGGTTTCGGGTTCTGAAAGCGGGAACAGTCCGTTTTGTTTGTTGTTGATACGGTTGCCGGTTGAAAAATTTCTGTTCAGATCAACGCCCCGTGAATTATAACGGGTATTCCGCTCTCTGCCGTCCGGATTGACTAACGGCATAATCATCACCTTCCGCCCCTCAAGGGTTATCGGATGCTCCCGAAGATATTCAGCCAATCGCAAAACCAGCGACGTGCCTGCTGTTTCATCGCCGTGAATAGAAGCCGTAATGAGAATTGCATCCTCACCTTTGCCTATTACAATACCCTCAATGGAACGGTTTTCATTTGATACACCGATGGTGTATTGCTGTAACTCTGTTTTGAGAGATGCCTCAGACAAATTTTCTTTTAAGGACAACTTGTTTGCCGGTTTGGGACAACTGGCAATGAATATGGCGGATATTAGGAAAAATATCAGCAGATGCGGCGTGTTGAATTTTCCCGCAGAACCATTGCCGCCTTTTTTTTCGGACTTGCGGCGTGTTATATCGTGTAAATAAAAAGGGCAGTTGTCCTTTCTTTTTGAATAAAGGCATTTTTTGTGTTTTATCGTGAAATACAAATTATTTTCTCTTTTCTCAGATTTGTTTAAGGAAGATGATAAAAAGGAATTTTTTCAAAAATGAAGGGAAAAGTCAATAGGCGCAAAAGAGTATTTTACAATAGCGGATTGAAAACGCTCGCTCCGGAGTCCCCCGGCATTGCCAATACAGGCTTTTCCAACGGTCATAAGCATTGCTGTCAGGCACTAAGGCTGAACAGCCTTTGTTTTTGCAATCACGGATACATTGAGCCGGGATTCTTTTTTTGATTAGAATTGTTGAAAAATAATCTCATACATGATATTTATTTCTGAAATAGGAGTTACACAGTTGTAATTTCAGCGTTGTACGCCGGGCAAACCCCACCCCCGGCCCCTCCCCGAAGGGGAGGGGAGTCGTCTCCCCCTCTCCTTCGGAGAGGGGGCCGGGGGGTGAGGTGGGGGTGAAATTGGGACCGTAACCAATCGGGTTTAATCAATAAAAAGCGAAGTGATTTCATAATGAAAATAAAAGCCATTTATACATTGCTGATTTTCTTTTATGCCGTTGCGGGGCTACGGGCAGATGATATTAAGCCTGCGCCCGCGCCTCAGAAAACGCCGTCGAAAACACGGCAGATTCTCATCATTCCAGTGGAGGGCGAAGTGGGGCCCGCCATGGCCGCTTTTATCGAGCGGGCAGTTCGGGAAGGCGAAAAATATCCCGATGCCCTGTTTATATTTAAGATGGACACTTTCGGGGGGCGCGTGGATTCCGCATTTCAGATTGTGGACACCCTTCTCACCATTCCCGTAGGCAAAGCAACTGCTTATGTGGAGAAACGGGCAATATCCGCCGGCGCGCTCATTGCGCTGTCATGCAGCGAGCTGGTCATGAAACACACCACGACCATCGGCGACTGCGCGCCCATTATGGTTTCAAATGAGGGTCCCAAAATGCTGGGAGAGAAATTCCAGTCTCCGATCCGGGCAAAATTCCGCACCCTTGCAAAACGCAACGGTTATCCCGAAGTGCTGGCAGAAGCTATGGTCAGTTCCGACACGGCGATTTACAAAATCGAAATGACAGACGGAACAACTGTTTATATGAATTCAACTGATTATGAAGATTTGACCGAAGCGGAAAAGAAAAAAGTGCGCGTCAAAAAAACGGTCAAAGATAAAGAAAAACTGCTGACCATGGACGATGATGAAGCCCTGTCATTCGGCTTTTCCAAAATGAGCGTGGATTCAGTGAAAGAAATGCTTGAAAAAAAAGGAATCCGTGATTATCGGCTCATAACATTTGAGGAAAGCTGGTCCGAACAGCTTGTGAGAGCTGTCACAGCCCTTGCGCCGGTTCTGATGATTCTCGGCTTTGCAGGGCTGTATATTGAAATGCAGACGCCCGGATTAGGGCTTGCGGGAATTACAGGCATTGTCTGCCTTGCGCTGGTGTTTTTCGGGCAATATTTGGCAGGCCTTGCAAATTATACGGAACTGCTCATCGTTGTTATCGGAATCCTGCTGCTCGGTGTTGAGATGTTTGTCTTGCCGGGCTTCGGAATCGCAGGTTTTGCGGCAATTGCCCTGCTCGCGGTCGGCATGATTCTTTCGCTTCAGGACTTTGTTCTGCCCAGTCCTGAAGTTCCATGGGAGGCAGAACTCCTTAAAAACAATGTCATAACCGTATTGGAAAGCCTGCTGGGTTCTGTTGTCTTTATATTCATCTTTTTCCGCTATATCTTTCCGAAACTTTCAGGGGTGGTGAAAGGCCCCTATCTCACGAAAACGCTGGCTCAGTCTCATGTGGATTCAGATACATATATTCCTGTTTCCGCAGGCGACAAAGGCGTGGTGATAAAGCCGCTGAGGCCCGCCGGGACTGTGAAAATCGGAGCAGGAATGTATGACGTGATTTCAGACGGAGAATTTATTGATAAAGGCGAAAGCGTTGTTGTTGCAGAAATTCAGGCGAACCGGATAATGGTGTCAAGGAGTTCCGCAGATGAACAGTGATCTTGTATTGGCAATTGTCTTGCAATTTTTGGGCGTCGGGGTTATTATCGCAGAGTTTATTCTTCCTTCTGCGGGACTGCTGACAGTGACAGCGATTGCCGCATTCGGTTATTCGATTTTCCATGTATTTCTGAATGTTTCCAAGGAAGCGGGAATTGCTTTTATGGTGGCAGACCTGATACTGATTCCCGTAGCCGTGGTGATCGGCATCAAGATGATCAGCAAGTCGCCGGTGGCGTTGAAAAAGACGCTTGCCAGTGAAAACGGCGTCACATCGCAGGATTCGTATTTGCAGATTCTTGAGGGAAAAACCGGGAAAGCCCTGACAACGCTCCGCCCTGCCGGAAAAGCTCTGATTGACGGAGTGCGTATGGATGTGGTTTCAACCGGAGATTTTATTGAAAAAAACAGTGAGATTGTCGTGTCTGCGGTCAGCGGCAATCGGATTGTTGTAAAAAAAAGGTAAGAGGTGAGAGGTAAGGGGTCAGGGGTGCCTCTGACCTCTCACCCCTTACCTCTTACCTCTTCCCAATCCAACAAAGGGGGTTCGTATGACACAAGTTCTGATTGTAATTGCGGCTATTATTCTGATAGTCATTTTCTTTTTCATTTATTCTTCACTGTCCCTCTGGTTTCAGTCGCTGGTATCCGGCGCACAGGTGGGGCTGCTCAACATCGTATTCATGCGATTTCGGAAAGTTCCGCCCAAGCTGATTGTGGAAGTGAGAATCATGGCGGTCAAAACAGGCGTTGAAGTTTCAACCGATGAGCTTGAATCCCATTATCTTGCGGGCGGCGATGTCATGCGGGTAGTCAAAGCCCTGATCGCCGCGGACAAAGCAAATATTCCCCTCAACTTCAACCGCGCCGCCGCCATTGATCTGGCGGGCAGGAATGTGCTGGAAGCGGTTCAGATGAGCGTCAATCCCAAAGTGATTGAAACGCCCTTAGTCGCGGCAATGGCAAAAGACGGCATTCAGTTGAAAGCCATCAGCCGTATCACGGTTCGGACAAATATTGACCGGCTCGTGGGCGGCGCAGGAGAAGAAACCGTTCTGGCGAGAGTCGGCGAAGGAATTGTCACGACCATCGGCTCTGCGGAAAGCCATAAATCTGTTCTGGAAAATCCCGACACCATCAGCAAGCGGGTTCTGGAAAAAGGATTGGACGCGGGGACAGCGTTTGAAATTCTGTCTATTGATATTGCTGATGTGGATGTGGGAAAAAACATCGGCGCGGAATTGGAAACCGACCGCGCGGAGGCAGACAAAAAAATCGCTCAGGCAAAAGCGGAAGAACGCAGAGCCATGGCATTTGCGGCAGAGCAGGAAATGAAGGCAAGAGTTCAGGAGATGCGGGCAAAAGTTGTGGAAGCGGAAGCGCAGGTGCCGCTTGCCATTGCAGAGGCTTTCCGCAAGGGAAATATCGGCATCATGGATTACTACCGGATGAAAAATATCATGGCAGATACGCAGATGCGGGATATGATTGCATTGACAGGCAAATCTTCGCCCAAGGAAGAGAAATAAAGCACGTAGCCCGTAGGGCGGACAAAGCGAAGCGTGTCCGCCGTTTCATAAAGGCTACATCTAAATCTACATCGCAGCGTGTCCGCCGTTTCATAACTACCAAATTCACTGACATGCCGAAATGCTTCCCTGCGGGTCTGCTTCAACGCCGAACCATGCAACAGCATAGCCGCCGTAAATTCCCACGCCCATTGCAGACCAGGTGCCAAGTTTAGCCCAGTCACCCTGCTGTAATATCACTTTATTGTGTTCGAGACTGTTTTTCCAATCAGATAAAACATCGGCTACAACTACCTGCCCCATTGTACCGTATGCAATCTCATAAGCATTTCCGGTGTAAATATTGTTCGTTATCTCTCTGGGTTTGCTCTCCATTTTTGACCAGC
>JAIFKL010000170.1 GCA_020049595.1 Desulfobacteraceae bacterium | reverse complement strand
ATTTTTTCTTATTTTATAATTTAAAAGATGTCAAGATAATTTTATTAACAATAACAGTTTGTAAAAAAATTGAATGACAACAGAATGAAAATTCGGCAGAACGATTTTTTTAAAAAAAGCCCGGCGGAATATGATATGTCGCTCCTACGGAGCTTAGGGGGCTTGGCGGGCAATATTTTTTTGCTACAAATATTTCGCTCCTGCGGAGCTTTTCTCGTTCCCGCGCTTCGCCATCCTTTGCAGCGGCACACTGGCGGCGTGTCTCCTGTACAAAATTCAATTATGCAACATTATTATCAGCTTGTCAGAGATTTCAATATACTGCGAATATGCTCCAGAACATCCGAACCGACTCTTCCGAAAGCATTTTTTCCAAATCTGATGAGCTAATCGTAAAACTGTAATCTGTTTCAGCCGGGTTGGATGTCATTGCTGCAACAATAATATCACCTGTTTTCTGGTTATATCTGTTATTTGAAATGACAATCACCGGACGCCGTTTCTGGGATGTAAGGTCTGTGAACGGAATCGGGATAAGTACAATATCGCCCTGTTTATACATTATTCCAATCCTCGTCATCAAAAGGATTATCCCAGAAGTCGGTGCTGCTCTGAGCCGACAGTAACAGGTCATCGTTTATTTTATCAGATTCTTTTTCTTGTGATATTGAATACTTGTTCAGTAGTAATTCAATAAAATTCAGAACTTCCTGTTTTGCATGTTCAGGAAGTTTTTCGATTTTCGTCTGAATATCTGCTGTATCAACCATAGAAAATAATCCTTTCTTTCGTTATTTGTTTTAAATAAAAAAACAAGCCTGTTTATGCCAAGCCTTCAAATCTTATATATGCAGATTTTCAAATTTTCTTAATTTATTTTTTTATTATTGCATAACAAAAAAATGTCAAGATAATTTTATTAACAATAACAGTGTAATGATGTAGGGGCAGCCCCCTGTGGCTGCCCTTTGTGTTACCCGGTTATTATGAAATTCACACAAGCTCCGCAGGATCGGAATATTTGTAGCAAAGCGTTTATGAAATTCACACAAGCCCCGCAGGGGCGGAATATTTGTAGCAAAGCGTTTATGAAATTCACACAAGCCCCGCAGAGGCGGAATATAAATATTTCGCTCCTATGGAGCTTGGGGATGCGGCGGACAATATTTTTTTGCTACAAAGATGTCGCTCCTACGGAGCTTTTCTCGTTCCGACGCTTCGCGTGGGAATGCAGAACGGACGCTTAACTTAATGGCAGACCGCAGGCATACCTCTGCTTTCTCAGAATGACAATTGCTCTTTCCGCATCAAGATAGGGAATGCGGCAGGTTTTCACCGTTGCGCTAAGACCGTATTTTTCCGCCGCTTCAATTTCCGACGCCTCTGTTTTGCCTTTCAGCGCAATCATCATGCCTTGCTCCGCAAGCAGCGGCATTGCCAATGAGACAAACATATCTAACGAGGAAAGCGCACGGCATACAATCACATCAAAAGCATTTGTGAAAGCCGGGTCTTTGGCTAAGTCTTCAGCTCGGATATGCAGTGATTCTATATCAATAAAATCAGAATTTTTATATTTCAGCGTCCGAATAACATGCTTTTGGAAATTTACTTTTTTCCGAGATGAGTCAATTGTAGTTACCGACAAAGAGGGGATGAGGATTTTCAGCGGGATTCCGGGAAAGCCTGCGCCGGATCCGATGTCAAGCAGTCTTGAGCCGGGAGGAATCAGTGGCGCGGGGGCAATGGAGTCAAGAAAATGTTTGACAGCAATTTCATAAGGTTCTGTGATAGCCGTCAGATTAGTTTTCCGATTCCAATTCAGCATTTCAGCAGCATGAACGCCGAATTGCTCTGTTTGGAAATCGGAAACGCGCAGGGCGCAGGAGTCAAAAAGTATGGCTGCGCCTTCCCTGATAAGTTTTTGCCATTCTTGCGAGCCGATTTCCATCGGGTGGATATGTGTTGTCATGTTTGAAACCGTAGGGGGCACGCCGGTGGCGTGTCTTAATGAGGAATAAGGCTGAGGGCACGCCGGCGGCGTGCCCCTACGTCAAAATTAATTGGATTCTTTATTACTTGCACTCCGGAAGTTTTTCTTCACTTTTTATGCTGCTTATATTCACCGCATCGTCAAAATTCATCAGAATCGTGACGTCATTCCCGCTGTTCATCAAGACCTGCGAATTGGGATAGCGTTTCTTAAAAACACGGATCATGGATGTATTTTCCCGCAGAATCGTTGCGGAAAAGGCTTTGTAGTCATTTACTTTCGCAATTTCTTCAAGATGTTCAAGAAGGTAGGACGCGATGCCCATGCCCTGAAAGTCCTCCCGAACCACAAAAGCAACTTCCGCGGTATGCTCATCTTCCATTGCATAAGAACCGATAGCCACAATCTCCTTGTGTCTCCGATTCCTCACCAATCCGATCAGAGACATATTCTTGCGGTAGTCAACGCTTGCCCACTGCTTCTGCACGACTTCGTGGGAGAAAAGTTTCATCTTGTAGAAAAAGCGGTAGTAAATCGTCTCTTCTTTCAGCGAATAGAAGAAATTTCTGTAAGCAAATTCATCTGAAGGAAAAAGGGGGCGAATCTCAACAGATTTGCCGGTTTTCAGCTTCATCGTGCTTTTGTAGCCTTCCACAAAAATCAGGTCGTCCTGAGAGGGCGGGAGTTGATCCCCGAAAATATAATGGCGTTTTTTAGCCGACTCAATCAATTCCTCCCGAAATTTCGGATGAGCAATCTGCGCCAGTTCCATGACCCGCTGATAAATGCTTTTTCCCTGAAGCTCCGCGATGCCGTATTCCGTGACCACAAAATTCACGTCGCCACGCGTGGTTGCCACGCCTGCGCCTTCGCTGAGATGCGGAACAATGCGCGAGACTTTGCCGTTCTGCGCGGTGGAAGGCAGCGCGATAATGGCAAATCCGCCTTTTGACATCGCGCTGCCTCTGAGGAAATCCACCTGATCGCCGATGCCGCTATAAAACAGATGCCCCACGGAATCCGTGCATATCTGTCCGGTCAAATCTACTTCCAGAGCGGAACTGATGGAAACCAGATTGTCATTTCTGGCAATAAAAACAGGATCATTCACGTAGTCAGATGAGCGGAAATAAAAAAACGGATTGTCATCAACATAGCGATAGAGCTTCTCCGAACCCATGCACAGAGAGGCAACGGCTCTTCCGGGCAGCAGCGTCTTTTTCTTGTTCGTGATGACTTTCTTTTCTATGAGCGGAATAAAGGCATCCGTAATCAGTTGGGTGTGTACACCCAAATCTTTTTTGTTTTCAAGATATTGCAGCATGGCATCGGGCAAATGCCCGAAGCCGATCTGAATGGTGGCGCCGTCGTCCACTAACTGAGAGACATAATGTCCGATTCTCTGGGTGATTTCTTTGTTTTTTTCCGTGGGAAGCGCCTCGACGATGGGTTCTTCATGCAGTACAAAGTAGTCAATTTCATCTATATGAACTGCTGCATCGCCCCGTGTTTTTGGCATTCTGGGATTAACCTGAGCAATCACAAGCTTTGCGTTATCCATACCCGCGCGGGTAATGTCAACCGACACGCCCAGACTGCAATATCCGAATCTGTCCGGCGGACTCACCTGTATCAGCGCAACGTCGAGACCGATGCGCCGGGTGTAGAAAAGACGGGGAATCTGAGACAGATACGTCGGAATATAGTCTATCTTGCCCTCAAACGCGGCTTTCCGCATCGCGCCGCTGATAAAGAAAAGCTTGAGCGAAAAACGTCTTAAAAAATACTCGTCATCAACAAACTGAGCAAATGTCGAAGAGAGCATCTGATAGACCATAATATCCTGCAAAGCCATATCATTGACCATTGCTTTGATCAGATGCTGGGGTTCTCCGCAGCCTGTACCGATAAAGACCCGGCTTCCTCTTTTGATATGGGAAACCGCATCTTCCGCACGCAAAATTTTTTCAGGACAAACTTCATGCAAATTCATATTTTCTCCATATTAATTCGGACATGTAGGGTCACGCCGGCGGCGTGTCCCTGCGAAACGTCAGCCTTCGTGATAATAGACTTTATCGGAAATAAAAAAAGGTTCTCGCAAAGCACGCAGAGACCGCAAAGAAAAACAGACTGTCATTCTGAGCGCAGCGAAGAATGACTTAAAAGCAGAACGGCCCGGGCTGAAAACAGATAGCTATTTTTAGCTTGGGCGTTTTACTGAGACCCTTCGCTCCGCTCAGGGTACATTCCCTTTGCGCTCTCTGCGTCCTTTGCGAGAGACAAAAGTTTCTCGCAAAGGACGCAGAGACCGCAAAGAAAAACAGACTGTCATTCTGAGCGCAGCGAAGAATCTCTTTCCGAAATAGTTGAGACTAAAAATACCTGCTCTCAAGGTTTTTCATAAAACCCTCTTCTTTCAGCTTACGCAGGACTTCACCGAATTTGTCGGCAAGCGTTTTGCCTTTTTCGCCTAACTTTTTGGAGAAGCCTATATAAGCAGGCTCTTCGCCGAGAACATAGACCGATTCAGACTCAACACCGGCTTTTTTACACAGATATCTTATTGATCCCTCTTCAGCACCTGCTATCAAAGGAATGCGCTCCTTAGCAAGTATTGTCACCTCTTGCTCGTCATCATCACAGACCACCTTTTTTACATCATTATAGTTATCGAACTCCTTACCGTATGTATATCCCCTGACGACTCCGACAGTTTTATCTTTTAACTCTTTAAGTTTGTTTATTTTTAATCCGGTTCCTTTCAGAGCCAGAATAACCGTTCTTTCAATACGCAGAGGTTCGGATGAGTAATACAGAAATTTCTCACGTTCCTCATTCCGTCTGGGAGTAAAAATAGCATCGCATGTTCCGTTTTCAGCATAACTCAAAGCTCTTGCCCATGGTAAAACTTGAATCTCCGGCTCAAATCCAAGACGTTTACATATCTCACAGACAACATCTATATCTATACCTGTCACTTGTCCGTTTTCCGAAATTATATACGGCGATTGTGTGGCGGTAGCAAAAACAATTTTTTCTGCCTGAACCATTGCGGGCAGAAATGACAGAATGAACAAAACGAATGCTGCGATCAACTTTTTCATAATCATCTCTCCTTTTGTTTAGTTTAAGATTCCTGAAACATATATTCACATCTTATTGCTATGATAACCATATTCTTGCCCTCGCAGAACGTCCCGGGCTAAAAACAGATAAACCCGTTTTACTCTTTGTTTCAACCTTCTTCAAGCGAGCCGAACACCGTATTCTTGCCGTTTATCTCCTCAATTCTGACGTTCACAAGTCTGTTTTTCAAATCATCTTTGCCGGTGAGCAAAACAGGAATATAATTAGATGAAATGCTTTTTAAAAGACCTGTTGACTTATCCCGCCTGCTTTCGACCAGCACCTCAAGGCTTTTGCCGATAAATTTTTTGTAAAATTCCTGTCTCTTAACCTTTCCGAGTTCCCGCATATCCCTGCATCTTGCCGTTATGATTTTTGACGGAATCTTATCAGGATAGGTAAAAGCCGGGGTTCCTTTTCGGGGAGAAAAGGGAAAGACATGAAGATAACTGACCGGCAGTTGTTCTATCAGCCTGTAAGTATTTCTGAAAGCGGCTTCATTTTCTCCCGGAAATCCGATAAGCGTGTCCACGCCGACAGCGGCGTCGGGAATCTGCTCGTGAATTTTTGTCGCCAATTCCTTAAAGAATGCGGCGGTGTAAGGTCTGTGCATCCGCTCTAAAATCCGGTCGTCTCCGCTTTGCAGGGGAATGTGAAAATGCTTGCAGATATAATCCGATGCTGCCGCAAGACTGATGATTTCCTCGTTGAGTTCATTCGGCTCGACAGAACTCAGCCGCAGCCGTTTTACTATTTTTGTCTCACAGATACGGTGCAAAAGCGCCGCCAGATTTACAGGCGGAAAAAGGTCAAGTCCGTAGCATCCGAGATGAATACCGGATAGTACGACTTCACAGAAGCCTGCCGCGCCGAGCCGCCGGATATGCTCCAGCACTGTTTCCGGGGGCATACTGCGGCTTCTGCCTCGGGTATAAGGGACAATGCAGTAAGTACAAAAAGCATTGCAGCCGTCCTGAATTTTCAGAAAAGGGCGGGTACGAAAGGCGGTATCCGGTATCCGTGACTGCGGAAGCGGAAGCTTGAGAGCGGAAAGCAGTTTTGAATTTTGAATTTCAAATCCTGCCCCTTTATTAAAATCCCGCAATATGACTTCGCTCACGCCTTGTATTTTTCTGATTTCATCAGCTTCGATCTGTGCATAACAGCCGGTTACGATCACTCGCGCACCGGGGTTGGCGCGTATGATCTGCCGTATCGCCTGCCGCGACTGCATAGATGCTTTCTGCGTCACCGTACAGGTGTTGACAATACATAAATCTGCGCCCTTCTCGCAGCAAGACCAGCCCGATGCTTTCAGAGACTCGGCAAGGAGTTCCGATTCGCATTGGTTTACCTTGCAGCCCAGCGTTATGATAATGAATTTGTTCATAAATTATCTTTTCAGCTTCGCGTAATCATCCTTCAATCCATCCCCCGCCGAGAACTTCATCTCCGTCATAGAACACCGCGCCCTGTCCGGGCGTGACGGCTGACTGCGCTGAGTCAAATCTGACGATGGCTGTTCGCCGGTCTTGGGGAAAAAGCGTGCAGGAAACCGCTTGATGTCGGTATCGCACACGGACAAAGACTTTTACCGGCGATGCGGGTTCCTGAGCAATCCAATTTATGCCTGAAACTCTGCATTCCCAAGTGAGCAAATCCTGTTTAAATCCCACAATCAGCCGGTTATTTTGCCGGTCTATCCGCGCCACATAATAAGGCTCGGCAGCAGGGCAGTTAATCCCGCGGCGCTGGCCCACCGTAAAAAGATGCAGTCCTCTGTGTTCTCCCAGAATTTTTCCGCTCATATCTTCAATCGCCCCCGGTTCCGGTAGAACGGGTTTTAAACCCGTTTTACTCTGTGCGGGTTCAAGTTTAATTCCGCATTCTTGAACCAGAAATTCGCCGTAGTCTGTCCCCCGGATAAAGCAGACATCCTGACTTTCTTCTTTTACGATTGGAACAAGTCCTTTTGACACTGCCAGTTCTCTGACTTGCGATTTTGTCATCTCTCCGAGCGGAAAGCAGGCAGAAGCCAATTGCTCCTGCGAGAGAAAAGCCAGAAAATAGGACTGGTCTTTTTTCGCGTCAAGCCCTTTCAGGAGATGCCATCTGATGCGGCTGTTCTCTTCCGGTGGGCTTTTTTTAATAAAATGATATGCCCACCGTCCGCCCGCAGAACTGATGACGCGGGCATAGTGACCTGTGGCAAGCCGGGACGCGCCGAAATCCCTACGGGCAATATCCAGAACCGCTCCGAATTTTATGCACGGATTGCAGACTAAACAGGGATTCGGCGTCTGACCGTTCAGATAAGTGCGGATAAAATAATCCACCACTTTTGACTTAAATTCCGAACTGCAATCCGCAATTTCTGTTTTTATGCCGAGCCGGTCTCCTATGTTTCTGATTTGCCGGCTGATTTGAACAGAACTTTCGCGCTCGTATCCTGTGGTGAAATGGATGCCGACAACATCATGTCCCGCGTCTTTCAGCAGATAGGCTGCGACAAGCGAATCAATTCCGCCGCTGATGGCAATGGCTGTGGTTGTCATAAAAAAGGGGTAAGAGGTGAGGGGTCAGGGGTGAGAGGTTCTCGGTTAGTGGCTTGTGAACAAAAAGCCAACAGCCTCTGACCCCTGACCTCTCACCTCTCACCTCAATCAAAAAAACACATAGTTTGTCGGACGGACTTTCATGGCTCTGGTGGGACAGGCTGGTACGCACAGTTCGCAGACGCTGCATTTTTTCTGGTCAAAAATAACCGTCATTTCAGGTCGTTGAATACAAAGCGCCCCGGTCGGGCAGACTGCCGTACATGCGCCGCAATGCACACATTTTTTTTCGTCCCGTTTGACCTCCTGCTCCGCATTCTGAACCTTTACCCCTTGATCTTTAAGGTATTTGACGCCCTGCCTGAAATTTTTCCTGTCTCCGGAAAGTTCAAGAACCAGAATCCCTTCTTTTCGGGGAAGAACGGTTGCGTTGAGGATATTGAAGGTAAGATCATAATCTTTTACCAAAGCGCATACGAGGGGTTTATGCACGATTTCTTTGGAAAAACGAAGAATAAGTATTTTGGAATACACAATAAACCTCTGTAACAGACTGTTAATTTATTATATACTTGTATCTCACCGAATTAATTCTGACATGCCGGATAGGTACTTACCTGTCAAAATCAATATGCAAGCTTTTTTTAACCACGAATGAACACAAATGTTTATACGAATAAGCAAACACGAATTAAAGGGTTAATGTAATTATAATTAAGGATTCTGTCAATAAAACAGGTTGCAGGTGACAGGTTGCAGGTTGCAGGTTGCAGGTGACAGCTAACCTGCTACCTGCACCTTGCAACTTGCAACCTGCAACCTGTTTCAAGGATTCTGTTCCGGCTGCTCCTCCTCCTCCGGCTCAACATCGGAAATGATTTCATTTGCCATGTTACTGTCCGCATTATCAGACTTATCGTCAGGCGGCTGATGATGGGCATCCTGAATCAGTCCGATGCGCCGCGCCCGTTTTTCCCACAGATTGCGGGCTAATATCTGCATGTCAACGGTCTTGTCCGCTTCATCAACAATTTCAAGCCCCAGCAGCGTTTCCACCACATCTTCCAGCGTCACAATGCCTTCCATGCCGCCGTATTCATCCACAACCAGTACAATATGGGAACGGGTATCAAGCAGAAATTCAAGAAGTTGCGAAAGAAAATGCGTCACGGGAACCGCTTTGATCTCACGCTTGAATTCGTTAAGCCGTGAATTGTTCAAATCCCTTGCCTGCGCCAGAAGAATATCGTCTTTCAGCACAAAGCCGGTAATATCATCCCTGTCTATGTTGAAGACCGGAATGCGTGAAAACGGCGTCTGATTGTGCTTTTCAAAAAATTCGGCAATGGTCATATTCTCCTGCAATGCAAAAACAACAGTCCGCGGGGTCATAATATCTTTTATGGTTGACGAGCGGAAGCGGAAAAGATTTTTCAAAATCCGGGATTCCTTTACCGCCAACTGACCCTCTTTTGCGCCCAAATCCGCCATTGCGGCAAATTCCTCACGGCTGAAGCCTTTTAATGTGGGAGAACTTGAAAATCCTCTTGTCAGAAGCCGCGAAAGCAGGACAAAAGGATATAACATCAGCACCAGATATCTGAGAAAACGGGCAACCAGCGGGGCAAGATAACGCCAGTATGTTGCGCCGATGGTTTTCGGAAGAATTTCGGAAAAAATCAGGATGACCAAGGTCAGGATTCCTGACGCAATGCCCACATAATCACTGCCGAATATCTTAGCCGCCTGCATACCCACGCCCGCCGCCCCGAAAGTGTTTGCAAAGGTGTTCAATGTCAGAATCGCGGACAGAGGGCTGTTTATATCGTCTTTCAATTTTCGCAAGAGTTTGCCGGAATATTTTCCTTTTTGTTCCAATGAGATAATATAAGGCGATGTTACGCTCAGTAATACAGCTTCCGAAATCGAACACAGAAAAGAAAACAGCAGGACCGCTGAAACATAAATAATAAGTAATGTCATAATGGTTTCCAAATTATAATCTCCGGTCGGACACAAAGCCGCCGGATTGCCCCAATGGCATCAAGTTAAGCGGAAAATCCCCCCTTAATCCCCCTTTATGAAACGGGGAAAATTTATGTTATACCAATTCGCTATCAAAAACGGTGTTCTCCGTAAAACCGCTTTTCAGGCGATCTCCGTAAAACCGCTTTTTAAGCGCCCCGGCTAAAAATAGATGCGGTTTGAATCTGTTTTCAGCCCGGGCGCTTTACGGTCTGAAAAGACCGATCTTTGAAAGCGAATTGGTATTATCTGTAAATTCAGATCGAACTGATTTTTTTATCTGAATAGCAGAGTGTAAAGAAAGTTTCAAGCGATTCTGTTTTCTTATAATAAGAATTATTTTTTTAACATATTCTCAGGTCGTGTTTTCAAAATCCGATCCATATCATACAGCAGTCAGTCAGAATCATGCCTGGAAAATTGGCTGCAAGTTTTTCATAGCGGCAGGCAAGTATCTGGCAGAGTTTTATTTTATTGAAAAATATCTCAGCGAGATGCCGTTCTCTGAAAATATGCCGGTCATATTCACGGGGTTCTCTGCGGCTGTAACGGGAGGGAATGTCCGGAACACTTCCCTGTGAGATACAGATTCGTCGGAATCATAAGCTTTGTCTGCACTGCAATCACATATTCTGCGGGCTGATCTTCGGACAGTTCTTTTGCAGGAACACTGTCATGCACCTGTCCGGCGGTGAGGCACATATTCATAGGATAGCCGGGCTGAAAGCAACCAAATGGGATGCAATAGCCTGACTCAGCGGCTGAACGGCGGGCGTGAGCGGGATAAAAATGAAACAAACATGATAGTTAGTCGCAGGGTGGGCATTTCATGCCCACCCTGTTTATCAGAATTTGACTTCTCTGATTTTTTTCAGAGCTTTCCGCACATTCTCGAAAGTATTGAATGCGCTGATGCGGATAAATCCTTCGCCGCATTTTCCGAAGCCCGCGCCCGGCGTGCATACCACGCCGGCTTTTTCAAGCAGCATGTCAAAAAATTTCCATGAATCCGTTTTTCCGTCCACCCATATATAGGGCGCATTTTCGCCGCCCGCCACGTCAAAGCCCAGCGCAGTCATTTCTTCCCGAATGACGGCAGCGTTTTTCATATAATAATCAATCAAATCCTGTACCTGTGCCTTGCCTTCGTCGCTGTAAATCGCTTCTGCCGCTCTCTGCACCGGATAGGACACGCTGTTGAATTTTGTGGTGTGACGCCGGTTCCACAGATTCCGGAGCGAATGCTTTCCGCCGCTGCTGTCATAAGCCATGCAGGTTTCCGGCACAACCGTATAAGCGCAGCGTGTTCCCGTAAATCCCGCAGTTTTGGAGAAACTTCTGAATTCAATTGCCACTTCCCGGGCTCCCTCGATTTCATAAATGGAACGGGGCAGCGAATCATCTTGAATAAAGCGTTCATACGCGGCGTCAAAAAGAATAACCGCTTTGTTTTCCCGTGCAAAATCCACCCAGGTTTTAAGCTGCGCTTTGGTGATGGTCGCGCCGGTGGGATTGTTGGGAAAGCAGAGATAAATCAAATCAACGGGTTGTTGCGGCAGAGACGGAACAAATCCGTTTTCCTTTGTGCTGTCCATATACACAAGATTTTCATATCTGCCGTCGGCAAAAACGCCGGTGCGCCCTGCCATGACATTGGTATCCGCATAAACCGGATACACCGGATCGGGAACAGCGATTTTGGCGTCTGCTGCAAAGATTTCCTGAATATTTCCGGTATCGCATTTTGCGCCGTCGCTGACAAAAATCTCATCTGCGGAGATGTCCGCGCCTCTTGCCTGAAAATCCTGCGCGGCAATTTTTTCCCGCAAAAAGGCATAGCCCTGTTCGGGACCGTAGCCGCGAAATGTGCTTTCCCGCGCCATTTCATCCACTGCGCGGTGAAAAGCCTCGATGCAGACATAAGGCAGGGGCCGGGTCACATCGCCGATGCCGAGCCTGATGATTTCTCTGTCAGGATGTGCTTTCTGAAAAGCGGAAATCCGTTTGGCAATATCTGAAAACAGATAAGAAGCCTGAAGCTTCAGATAATGTTCATTGATTCTGACCATTTATAACCTCGTTATTGAAAAAAAGAACCACGAAAGCACGAAAGTTGAACCACGAGAACACGAAAAATTAAGATATTTCAGTGCCTTTCGTTTCTTTCGTGCTTTCGTGGTTCATTTTTTTTCCGTTGTTTTCTGTTCCGCAACCGGCGGCGATTCGCTTTTTTTATCTCCCGGGACAGCCGCCGAGATCGTTATAGAATTTGCCTTTATGCCGCATTTAATATCCTTGAGCTGATCGCTCATCATCTGAACTTCGGTGATTTCTATTTTCGTGATTTTTTCACCTGTGATGTCTTTTTTGACCTCAAAACCCAGGGCGAGAATCGGAAAATCTTTACCTTTGATGCCTTTGGCACCTGCCATAACGATAATTAAGGTTCCGGGATTTTTATCGTTGATAATGTGCATCAGCGATGATGTTTCATTGCTTTTGTTTCCGCCTTTATAAACAAGAAGTTCCTTGTCATATTTCATGACCAGTTTGACGCCGGAAAGATTGTCCACCGCGTCCACCATGATCGGAACTGTAAACGGGTCCCCGGGTTTTGCTTTGACATCAGGCAGATAGAGTTCTGTTCCGTAAGCCGCAGATGTCATAAAGCATACTGCGAGACCGATAAAAACCGCCGAATGTAAGACTTTTTTCAGATTCATTTGATTTTCCTCTTTAATTTTATGATTTCCCTTTTTGCGGGGCGGGCATGTCAATGCCCAGGCCACTGATTACATAATTTGCATCTTTTTTCAAGATTAATTTTTTATTTTAAATGTCTCTGAATCTCATTCCCACGCTCCGCGTGGGAATGCGGCCCGTAAAAAGTTAAGGGTTAAGGGCGGACACATTGCAATCCCCTGCTCAACATCTGTGCAACCGTCATTTTCAATTTTTGCGTATCAATACCGGCGTTGGCGAGCGCCTGCCTCAATTCCGATTCCAAGCCTGCCATTTCCATATAAAACGGCGTCCGGTCAAATTTGAAATAGCGTTTTCCTTCAGCCAGCTTTGTAAAAACTTCACATCCGGGGCTGAAAATCGCCGGCTGCCCCGGCTTCTGAAGTTCGTGGGAAATTCCGTGCAGACGGCATATCATGGGGCGATACGCATACAGCACACACAAGCCGCCAGCATTCAGCGGACACATCAGCCGGGATTCGGCATTCATTTTTTTGCTTACTTCGGAAGCCCTTTGTCTGATGCTTTTCCGCATTTCGGCATCAAGGGTCTCAAATCCGTTCAAAATATAAAGATATTCCAGAAAAGTATGATGATAAAAACGGGTCAGACAGCAGTTGTCCTCACAGCCCTGACAGTGAAAGCCGTAATAATCCGCCGCTTCTCTGTATTTCCGATCCATTAAGCGGTAAATGCCCTGCAACCTGCTTAAAAAAGACGCATATATTTCTGTCTGCGGTACGATTTCTTTCAATTCTGTCCTCAAAATAAAACAAGCATCTTAATTCAGTGAAAAGAGAATTTATATCAAAAAATATATTACTCATACTGAATTGTCAACAGCGTAATTTCTATATGATTCAAAAAAGATTATTACAACGCTATAATTTTAATTCCGCAAAAAAAAGCTTGACATGTGAAATAAAAGATTTAATATATGAGCATAAGATCAAAACACATAGAAATTCAGATGAAAGGAGGGGAGCATTATGCCGGGATTTGACGGGACAGGCCCCTGCGGTCAGGGGTCAAAAACAGGTAAGGGAAAAGGTTCCTGCGGCACCGGAGGCGGGCAAGGCAGCGGTCAGGGCAAGGGAAAAAATGGCGGACAAGGCAGGGGAAACTGCGGCGGCGGCAAGGGACAGGGACAAAGACAAGGACAGCGTTAAAAAGAAAGGAGGCTATTATGCCAGGATTTGACAGAACAGGCCCCTTTGGTATGGGTGCCATGACAGGCGGCAGAAGGGGTTTTTGTAATTCTGCATACAGTACGGAAGTCTATGGAAGAGGACGCGGTTACGGACAGGGTTTGGGTGCCGGAAGAGGCTTGGGATTCGGCAGAGGCCCGGGGGCCGGAAGAGGGTTCCGCTGCCGAGGCTATGCACCGGTTTATCCTGCGAGTACGACAGATGAAGTCAGTATGCTGAAAGCTGAAGCAGATTCCGTGCAAGCCCTGCTGAATGACATTAATCGCCGTATCAATGAATTGGAAAAAGGGGCTGCATCGCCGCCTGCCGAAAATCAGTAAAATTCGTGTTGTTGTATTTCTGACAAATCTGTGTGCATTCGTGGCAAAATCAGCGAGTCAGCTTTTTGCCACGAATAAACACAGATTGTTTCACGAATGAAACACGAATGAATATGTTAAATCAAGATACGTTATCATGCGTTACAAGAACGCTTTCCAAGATTTTCTTCTCATCTGAAAATGCTTTTTCCCCCAGAATCCGAGCTGCTGCGCCCATCACTTTCCCTATCATACCGGTGTTCAGTCTGGAAATTTCCACACTGCCTTTGCTCGTTTCATATACGGCGACAGTATGAGGCATGAGACATGCCATGCAAGGTCTCTCTTTCAGCAATTCCCCCATATACTCTGCTTTGTAAAATTTGATGAGCCATATCCGTGATCCGAGATAAACCTCTTTTTCCCGCAGTTTTCCGTTTAACATTTCGGAACTGAGCAGGGTAAAGCCTGCTTCTGTAACCGCCTGCGTCAGCATCTTCGCTGTTTCCTCAAAATTGAAACGGCTCGGATAAGTCATCACGATTCCTGAACGGATGGTAAGGAATTCGAGAATAACAGTCAGAGCAATGCCGAACAGTATGCTGATAACAATGATGCCGAACATGATTTTTCCTCCTTAAACAAATTAAGTTTAAACACGAAAGCACGAACAATATGAAATTACCAAACAAATGATGTTTATAAGAATATAAACTCTTTTCGGGAATTTTGCAAGGCTTTCAGTGATTCAGAACAGAAACAAACGTAACTGACAGAAAGATAAGCGATTCCGATCGGGAAGCATTTTTTCAAGATATTTTTTATCTGTTCTCCTCATCATTTTTTCAAGTTAACGCTATATGCAATTTTAATTTTTGGGTAGCGGTGCATTCAACCGCTTGTTTTCCTCGGTGTCAGCATCTCCCGGATCGCGGGAACAACATATATATTTTCATGGGGCATCCTGCTGAGGCAGGACGCCAGCAGTTTGTTTTTTTTATAAACAGATTCGTGTTTATCCATTATAAACATGGTCTTGCCTTTTACCTTGCACAAGCCGCTTTTCACTTTTATGCCTGTGTTCCGAAAATTCTGTTCGGACACTGCAATATCAAGTTTTTCAGCAAGTTCTTTCAGTTGTTGATAAATTTCTTCCGGTTTCATACTTATTTCGGCATTTTTATCTTGAAAATTTTGGCAACTGTGTTATCTTAGTAACAAAAAGTAAACATAAATAAAACAATACAGGAGGTAACACTATGGAACTTTTACAGAAACGGACGCAGACACAGGTAACGGTTGATTCCTTTGTCCAAAGCGTTTACAACTGGATGGCTGTGGGACTCGGACTCACCGCGCTTGTTGCGTTTGTTGTGGCAAGCAACCTTTCCCTTTTTCAACTGATGTACTCTCTCCGTATTCCGCTCATTATCGGCGAACTGGCACTTGTCTTTATTCTTTCCGCAAGGATTCAGCGAATGTCCGCTTCAACTGCAACCGGGCTGTTTCTTTTTTATTCCGCGCTGAACGGCGCGACGCTTTCCGTTATTTTTCTTGCATACACCATGTCCTCCATTGCCTCGACTTTTGGGGTCTGTGCGCTGACTTTTGCCGGATGCAGCGCTTACGGCTGGGTGACAAAGCGTGATCTCACCTCATTGGGCAGTTTCTTTATGATGGGGCTGATCGGCGTTATTATTGCTTCTCTTATCAATATGTTCATAAAAAGTTCGGCGATGACGATGATTATCAGTTATATCGGCGTGCTGGTCTTTGTCGGTCTGACAGCTTACGACACCCAGAAGCTGAAAGACATGGCGCTTTCGCAGCCTGCCGGACTTGACGCTGCGGTGATCCGCAAAGGCGCAATCATGGGCGCGCTGACACTGTATCTGGATTTCATCAATATGTTCCTGTTTCTGCTGAACATCCTCGGCGGAAGAAAAGACTGATCAGGATTTTCGGGATTAAAGGATTTTCAGGATTGCGGAGAGCATAAGATTTCTCGCTTCGCTTGAAATGACAATGCTCTCCAAACTGTCATTTCGACGAACAAAACACTGTGTCATTTCGACGAACGGAGTGAGGAGCCCATTTTATAAAATTCGGCCTTCCCATGTAAAACGGGTTTGAAACCCGTTCTACAGGCAAAGCCTATTTTATAAAATTGGCTCGCTTCGCTCGGAAATGGCAGATATAAAAATCCTGTTAATCCTTTAATCCTGAAAATCCTGATCCGGACAGTATTTTCCGCAGCGCTGCCAGATTCTCATTCTCATCAAACACAGCCCGCGCCGGAATCTCGAAACCGGCAACCGCATCGCTGTTTATCAGTCCTGTCCGCACTTTCAGAGCCAGTTCATAGTAAGGGTATGTTGGCGGCGTTCCGCTGCTTTTCAATATATATTTCTCGATAGTCTCTCCGACCGGATCAATGATCCAGTATTCTCCCACGCCGTGCGCCGCGTAATCGTCATATTTGATGCTTCTGTCAATTTTTTCGGTTCTTTCGGAGAGAATTTCCGCAATGAAATCCGGCGCGGGAAATCTTGTCTGTCTCGGCGTGAACGCAGATGCTTTTTCCTTTTTCCAGAAACAAATATCCGGTTCATAATCATTACGGGTGAGAGAAATCAGCATTTTTTCATATCCCACAAATCCGAGACGATGGATTCGCACATACATGTCCAAGAGTTCCAAAAGCAGCTTCCCGACAATATTATGTTCAATTTTTACAGGCGAATGCACAATGACCTCTCCGTTGATAAATTCAGCTTTCTGATCTTCCCTGATCTGCTCATAAAACTGTTCCCTTTTTTTCTGTTCATCCGAAAGCACTGCGTCAATATATCGCTGATACAGCATCAGACGGGGAGAACGGACGATTTCTTCGAGAAAAGGCTCCATGATTTACCTCCGATGTTCCCGGCAATTAATGTGCAATAAACATTATTTCTCGCAAAGCACGCAGAGAGCGCAAAGGAAAGCGATTTTTCAAACGCAGAGAGCGCAAAGGAAAGCTTTTTTTATAAAAAATAAGCCTTTAATTTCTTTGCGCCCGGGCTAAAATCAGATGCGCCTTTGCGAGAAATTTTAATCTCTCGCAAAGCACGCAGAGAGCGCAAAGGAAAGCTTTTTTTATAAAAAATAAGCCTTTAATTTCTTTGCGCCCGGGCTAAAATCAGATGCGCCTTTGCGAGACATTGTTTATTGCGGCTCAAACGCCGATTTTCTTTTGAACCGCATTGACAATCTGCAAACAGTATCGCTCGGTTTCCGCATGAGTGGGACCTTCCACCATAACCCTGCAAAGCGGCTGCGTGCCTGAATAGCGCACCAGCACACGTCCTTTTTCTCCGAGACTTTCCTTCGCCGCCTTTATCTCATTCATAATCTCCGGGATTGTCTCAATTTCCGGCTTGTCTTT
Organism: Desulfobacteraceae bacterium; assembly: GCA_020049595.1. Classification (GTDB taxonomy): domain Bacteria; phylum Desulfobacterota; class Desulfobacteria; order Desulfobacterales; family JAIFKL01; genus JAIFKL01. The sequence goes on along the minus strand of JAIFKL010000170.1, from coordinate 1,784 downwards.
CACTGTCACATTCATCAGTATCTGCGGAAAAACACTCATAATTCTGCTAAGTTCGGAAAGCGGCTTTGCCTCGGCTTTCATGGCTTCCATCAGCTTGAGAGCCGTAAGAATGCCGTCGCCGGTGGTGTGATGCTCGAGAAAAATCGTGTGTCCCGAATCCTCGCCGCCGATCACCGCGCCGGATGTCCGCATTTCCTGAAGCACATAGCGGTCGCCCACGTCTGCCGTGAGATAATTGATTCCCATCTCTTTCAGGGCAAGCTTGAATCCGATATTGCTCATCACCGTGCAGACCACCAGATTATTTCTGAGAATGCCCTTTTGTTTCATGCTCTTTGCACAAATCGCCAGAATCTGATCCCCGGTGATGACCTTTCCTTTTTCGTCAACCGCAATGAGCCTGTCCCCGTCGCCGTCAAAGGCAAGTCCGATGTCCGATCCGGATTCGACAACTTGTTTCTGAAGCGTTTCAGTATATTGAGAGCCGCATTTCTCGTTGATATTTCTGCCGTCGGGTGAGACAAACAAAGCTTCCACGTCTGCTCCGAGGTCTTTGAAAATCTGGGGCGCGACGCGGTATGTTGCACCGTTTGAGCAATCCAAAACGATTTTCATGCCCTTAAACAAAGATTCTCCGGGCAGGGCGGCTTTGAGAAAATCCGCATACTTTTTTCCCGGCTCCGCTATCCTGAAGACTTTGCCGGTTTCCCGAACTGATTCGCACAGCAAAGCGATGTTGCCATTCAAGATTAAGGCTTCGATTTCCGCTTCTTTTTCGTCCGCAAGTTTGTAGCCGTCGCTTTTGAAAATTTTGATGCCGTTGTCATAAAAAGGATTGTGGGATGCTGAAATGACGATTCCGGCATCGGCTTTCATCGAAGCGGTGAGACATGCGACCGCAGGCGTGGGAAGCGTTCCGGCAAGATGGGCGTCGCCGCCCATGGAGCATATCCCTGAAACAATTGCATATTCAAACATATAGCCTGACATTCGGGTATCTTTCCCGATGATGATTTTTGCTTTGTGTCCCTCTTTTCTGAAAAGCGACACAATCGCCCGCCCGATATTCAATGCCATTTCAGCCGTCATCGGATAGACATTTGCCGCGCCTCTGATTCCGTCTGTGCCAAAGAGCTTGCCCATGATCTGACCCTTCAGTATTTCATTTTTTTTAATGCCGCAACATTATCGGAAATAAGCGTTTAAAACTCTCGCAAAGCTGCTTTAATTTCTCGCAAAGGCGCAAAGAACGCAAAGAAAAACTGTTTTTATAAAAAAAATAAGCCGTTCTGTTTCTCTGCGCCCGGGCTAAAATCAGATGCGCCTTTGCGGGAAACCTTTTATTTCCGATAAAGATTTAATAAAAATTTAATCAACTTTACACTACTAAAAACATTTTAGCCAGAATTTTTTTGTAACTTTTCGGGAATGGCAGCCGACTATTATGAGTAAGAAGTGAAAAGTGCAAAACAGTTTTCAATTTTCAACTTATTTTTAAAGGAGGCAAAAATGAAAGGACTGAAAGCAGTCAGTATCGCAATGGTTTTGGTAATGGTCTTTTGCGGGGCAGCAATGGCAGGACGTTCCGGACAACAGTGCGGGGACAGAGCAGAGGGAAAATTTTACGGACACGGCGGCGGCTTTATGGGATTCAGGCTTCTGAAAGAACTCAATCTTTCCGAGACCCAGAAAACCCAGATAGCGAATGTTCTTGCAAAATATCGGGAAGAAGGAAAAAATCTGACCGACAGCCTTGCCCAAGCAAAGAAAAATGTGCTTGATCT
>JAIFKL010000086.1 GCA_020049595.1 Desulfobacteraceae bacterium | reverse complement strand
ACAATCATCTTTGTATGCTCGTCTAAGCGGAAATGCCGCCCGTATCTCAACAGACAGAGTGCCTTTTCAGTGCAGTCATTCTGATGAGCAAAAAGGTCTTTGAGACGATCCGAATAGCCTTTATCCGTGAGCAGACAGCCACCCGCAGGATTCGGATATTCGGTGACGCCGAATTTCTCCGCCAGTTCCATCTGGGGTTTTCGGGACCTTCCTGCAAGGCCGAGTAGCAGTTCCCGATTGACGAGTCCTGTCTTTTCGGGAATGGTTTCCGGCAGCCGTTGTGCGCTCAGTGGGCGGAGAATATAGCCGTCAAAGCCCGAATGCTTTTCCACATAGCGAAGCGAAGGTCTTGTCTGAGACATGGGCCGCTGTCCGAGAACTTCTCCGCTGAAAAGAAAGTCAAACCCCTGTTCCTGCATGATATTTCCCGCGAGCCGGAACATCAGGGCATGGCAGTCCATACAGGGGTTTAAATGCTGTCCGTATCCGCATCTCGGATTTTTCAGCATTTCGAGATAAACCGGCGTGATATTCTCGACCGTCAGCGGTACGCCTGTCGTAGCAGCCGCCCGTCGTGCTTTTTCAGATGAAAAGAAAGGCGTTTCAAAAGTGATCCACTCGGTTTCAATTCCCTGTTCCCGCAGCAGCAATGCGGACAGCATACTGTCAAGACCGCCGGAACAAAGACCCAATGCCCGTACTTTTTTTTTCATTTGTTTGCTTGTTATTTTTAGATTTAACCACGAAAGCACGAAAAAAACGAAAAGCACGAAAAAAATAAAGAGAACAAAGGATGACTTTTTCCTTTGCGCCCTCTGCGTCCTTTGCGAGAACCTTTTTTTCTTTCCGATAAAGTCTGATATTTCGTGTCGTTCGTTTCTTTCGTGTTTTCGTGGTTCCGAAATAAGGAATTGTAAATGAAACAGCGTGCAAAAAAAATCTGTAAGATATTAAAGACAACTTATCCGGATGTCAAGACGCAGTTGCATCATCGCAATGCTTTTGAACTGCTGGTGGCAACCATATTGTCCGCCCAGTGTACGGACAAGCAGGTAAATTCCGTAACAAAAAAATTATTCGACACGCTGGCAAGCCCCCAAGATTTTGCCGCCGCGCCGATAGAAATCATCGAAGAACTCATCCGCCCCACAGGATATTTCCGCAACAAGGCGAGACATATCCGAAACTGTTCCGCAATGCTGTTAGAAAAATACAAAGGCGAAGTTCCGGGCAATATGGAATCGCTTCTGACGCTTCCCGGTGTGGGACGGAAAACAGCAAACGTGGTGCTGGGAGCGGCTTTCGGCATTCCCGGCATGGTCGTGGATACGCATGTGGCACGGATTTCAAAGCGGCTCGGACTGACACAGCACACGGACCCGGCAAAAATAGAATCTGACCTCATGGCAGTCATTCCCAAAAAAGACTGGAACGATTTTTCACTGTGGCTTATTTATCTCGGAAGAGCAATATGCAAGGCGAGAAAACCGGATCGCCCTTCTTGTCCGCTGGGGGAATTGTGCGATTACGAGGATAAAACACAGCAGAGTTAAACCTGCAAAGTCCGATCTTTTTTCCAATCTGCGCGTGGGAACACAGAAAGATTTGACAACTTTTCAAAAGTTGTCAAATCTCAGGCTCTCTTTCTTCTTGAAAATAGTATCCGGTGATTTATTTTTTAATCATATTGTTATAATGATGAATAAAAAGCAGGACTGCTCATAATGTGATAGAAACCCTGCCCCTGCCCCGAAGAGAAGAGTTGATTCGGAAATGTCATTCTGAGCCGAAGGGAGCGGAGAATCTCAGTAAAACGGGTTTATCTGTTTTCAGCCAGGGCCGTTATGCTTTATGAAAGAGACAGAGATTATCACCTCTTTTATATCGCTACCGATTTTTTTATAAGCAAGGATTTCCAACCCATGCTCCCTGCCCCCTGCCCCTTCACCCTTTTTTCCAATGTAAGAAACCCGCCTTCTCAGTGTATTATAGAAATAGGGTCAGAGGCATATCCCCGAACCTCGAACCCCTGACCCCTAACCCCTTTCTTTTTCCAAGGAGGAAGTCTGTCGTGAAAAAAGCTGTCGCCATTGCTGCCGCTTTGATGATTTACCTTTCCGTCATTTTACTGCCGGATTCAGGATATGCCCAGCAATATCCCGGATATTCCTATTTTTGGGTCAGAGTTCTGGATGCTTCCAAAAACCCGATCAGCAACGCAGTCGTGGTAGCGCGCAAAACCGCCACCGGCGATTCATACACCCTGACGCCGCTGGGCTGGGGATATTACAACAAAACACTTGAACCCGGAACTTATGATATTTGGGTAAACGGCAGGGTGCTGAGATACAGCGTTTATGCCGGGGCATTCTGGTATGTGATGGTCAGATGCTATATATGATTGAAATTCGGTTGCAGGTTGCAGGTTGCAGGTTGCAAGGGGCAAGTTGCCGGTTGCAGGGGGCAGATTGCAAAAATGACTGTATTTTATAAAAAAGGGGTTTGTACTCCGATTTCATTTCCATAGGAGAAGTCATGAGAAAAAAACAGATAAAGGGCAAAGGAAAAATCACCCTTTTATTCTATACGGCAGCGTTAATCTTGCTGATGATCGGCGTGGCACCCGGAGAAACTATCGCAATCGCTTCTTCTCAGTGGTATGTGTCGGTTGCGGGCGCGAGCTACGGGGCTACCGGTTCTGAAAAATATCCTTTCAGCAGCATTCAGACGGCAATTAATGCGGCATCCGGCGGCGATACGGTTTGGGTCGGACCCGGCACATATTTTGAAATCGTTAATTTCAAAGGAAAAAATATTACAGTCGCCTCTCTTGAAGGCGCAGGTGTCACGATGATAGACGGAAAAAATCAGACCGCAGATGATACGGTAAAGGGTGTGGTGACTTTTGAAAAAGGAGAAAACGCCCAAGCGATACTTCGGGGTTTTACGATTGCAAACGGTCTGAAAAGCGGCGTTTACTGTTATCAGTCCTCGCCGGTTCTGGAATCTTTGAAAATTGTTAAAAATACGGCGGTTTCCGGCGGCGGCATTTTCTGTGAAGAAAAATCGGCGCTTTCGGTAAAAAAAACCGTTATTTCAAATAATTCTGCCACGAATCGGGGCGCCGGCGTTTATTGCAGAAACAGTTCCAATCTCATTTTGGAAAATGTGCTGATCGCAAATAATTCGGGGGCAGGCGCGGGGGGCGGCATCAACTGTTCCTATTCCGGCACGATTGAATTGAGAAATGTGACACTGACCGGAAACAGCGCATCTCAAGGCAAGGCGATTTACGCCACAGACGCGTGTAAAATCGTCGTGAAAAACACCATTGTCTGGAACAATGAATTTTTTTTGGATAATATTACCGCTGCTTTAAGCACGCTTACGGTTTCATATTCCGACATTCAGGGCGGCAAAGAGGCTGTCGGCAACGGATACGGTGCGGTCACATGGTCTGAGGGCAATATCGTCTCGGATCCGATATTTCTGGATGAGAAAAGCGGCGATTACCGCCTTGCTGTTTGCAGTCCCTGTATCGGTGCGGGGATTTTGTATGAAGGTCTGTCAGAGGATATGAACGGCAATATCCGCCCCAATCCTGCCGGTTCTGCGCCGGATATGGGCGCATCAGAAGCGATTTCAGGTGTCCCGAAATCCTGCGATCCTGCAATTGTCTATGTGGATGAAAAATCGCTTGTTACTGCCCCGAGCGGAACCGCAACTGCGCCCTATAAAAGCATCACACAGGCGATTTCTGATGCCACGCCCGGCAGTACGATCCGTGTTGCCAAAGGCATTTATATTGAATCCTTCATAATTGAAAATATTGCAGGACTGACGATTGAAGGCGGCTGGACAGATGACGGGGGCAAATGGTACAGAGATACGCCCCTGAATCCGATTTCCACCACAGTGATGTCAATGGAAACGCCTGATGTTGTTTACATAAACAATGCTTCCCGAACCCTGATAGAAAGTTTCACGCTTATCGGAACCGGCACGGGTATCAAAGTTGAAAATTCCGCAGAAGTCAATCTGAAAAGCAATATCCTCCGCATTGAGTGCCGCTCCGGTTCTCAGGGAATATCATATAAAAACAGCAGCGGAAAGATGCTCAGAAACCGCATTCATCTTGCCGGGGGTTATGATATTGCATCCGATGCGATTCATATATCTGATTTTAGCCGGGGCCCCGAAATCCGACTGGAAAACAATATTGTCTATTTGGAAGGAAACGGACTCACCGGCATTCGGGAAACCGGCATTTCCGCCACGCCTGCCGCGCTTCTGAACAACGAATTTTACGGAAACCGTCTGTCGGTGCTTTATCACGATGAGAACGGAAAGGGAAATATTTCCGCGTGTGAAGGCTTGAATAAAAGTCTTACGGATATTGCGGAACGGGGCGGCAATCTCTGCACAGCACTGGAGCCTTATACACCCTGCACGGAGCCGCCCTGCGTGGAAGTGGTCGCAATTCCGCCGCCCGAGGATACCGATGAAGATGAATTGCCGGATAATTTTGAAGTTTATTATTTCCGCGATACGGTTTACGGCGGCGCGGACGATCCTGATGAAGACGGGCTGACGAATCTCTCCGAATATGTTCATAAAACCGATCCCACGCTTGATGATACGGACGAAGATGAAATTCCTGACGGCTGGGAAGTTGAAAAGCAGACCGATCCCTTAAAAAATGACGCGGATGCAGACCCGGATCTGGATACATACAGCAATTTGGCGGAATATAAAGGCAATACGAACCCTGCCGATGCAACTGAGTATCCTTTTGCCAACAGCGATCTGATCACCGGAGATATAAACAAAGCCGTTGCAATTGAGGTGCTTGCCAATGATGACGGAGAATCGCTGACAATACAGACAGTGACAAAGCCCGCTGCCGGCAGTGCTTCTGTGAGCGGAACGCTTGTAAACTACACGCCGGTCAGGGGATTCTGGGGAACAGATACATTTGAATACGTTACGGTAAACAGCAAAGGTCATT
>JAIFKL010000357.1 GCA_020049595.1 Desulfobacteraceae bacterium | reverse complement strand
GAGCAGGTGAGACAGCAATCATGCAAATCCTTTAATCCTGAAAATCAGGGTTCGGACAATGTGCGGGTGTATCTACAAGGATTGTGTATAAGCAGGGATTCGGGAATCAGCATGTAATCCCTGCTTATACACAATCCTTGTAGATATTTTCTCAGCTTATAACTTGTTGACAACATCCTTATAATTTCGTATTCAATCCATATTCAATTCAATTTGACAGAAAATGACGGTGTTATAAACCATGCCCAAACGTCCCCTCACCCGTTCCGAAAATATGGCAAGAATCCGCAGCCGCGACACCAAGCCCGAACTTCTGCTGCGGAAAGCACTCTGGGCTGCCGGTTGCCGATACCGCCTGTATTGCGACCTGCCGGGACGCCCGGATCTGGCTTTTCTTCGGGAACAGTTGGCTGTTTTTGTGGACGGCTGTTTCTGGCACGGCTGCCCCGTGCATTACAGCGCGCCCCGCACGCGGGAACAATTCTGGAAATCCAAATTGGCAAATAATGTTCGCAGAGACATGGCCGCAGATGACGCCCTAATTTCACAGGGCTGGCAGGTCATCCGAATCTGGCAGCACGAACTCAAAGACATTGATGCTGTTGTAAAAAATATCCGTCTGCTTCTTGACCCAAGCGACAGCGCGGTGTATTCTCAGGAAAATACAAGGGCTGTTATGAAAATTTCGGAACAGACTGCATCCTACGGATTTTCAGGCAGAAACAAAGATGATGAAACAAACTGGTATGCCTGCGGATGCGGAAGCAGCGATGTCCGGGTTCTCGCTGTAAAGGGACACGGCTCGCTGCGTCCGAGTTCCCGCCAGTCTCCGGAATCCGCAGAACTGATATGCAGAACATGCCGAAACATCTGGACAGCGCAGGTGTTTTTCGGCGATAAAAACTAAACCACGAAGGACACGACCATCTTATTAAAATCAGGTACGAAGAACACGAAAAGCAGGAAAAATAAATATCCTTTCGTGCTTTTCGTAACCTTCGTGTCTTTCGTGGTTCATCTTTCGTGGTTTTCGTAACCTTCGTGTCCTTCGTGGTTCATCTTTCGTGTCCTTCGTGGTTTGTTTTAAAAATACAGGAGGTCCCATGATTTTCAAATCTGTCCAAAAAGAAACTGTTATTCTCAATCCCGCAAAGAACATGGCTTCCACCGCCATTCCGAGCGAAATCCGCATGGACCCGCTGACCCGCAGAAGCGCAAGAATCTGTCATTTTATGAAACTCAAATGGGAAAAACCCGATTTTGAGAAACTCGTGGCAGGCACAGCCGAAAGATGTCCTTTCTGCCCCGACAAAATTATGAAGATTACGCCCTGTTTTCCCAAAGAAATCGTGCCGGAAGGCAGAATTGTTTCCGATGACATGGTGCTTTTTCCCAATCTTGCGCCTTATGACAGCTTCAGCGCGGTCGCGGTGATGGGCAGCCGCCATTACATTCCCATGACGGAAATCGCGCCGGAACGCATCGCAAAGGCTTTCGGGCTTGCGATGGCATTTTTCCGCCGAATCCGAAGTCTCGGACATGCCGAGTCGGTTTATCCCATTATCAACTGGAACTACATGCCGCCGTCCGGCAGTTCCATTATCCATCCGCATTTGCAGGTTTTTTCCACTTCATCCGCGCCGAATCTCATGCGTATGGAACTCGAAGCCGCGAAAGTTTATATGGAAGTCAACAAAAGCAATTACTGGGATGATTTTGTAAAAGCGGAAACAGAGAGCGGGGAACGCTATCTGGGAAAAATCGGGCGCACTTCATGGTTCACCGGTTATGCGCCGATGGGCGTTGCGGGCGATGTGCTGGCAGTGGTGAACGATGTCCGATGCACGAGCCAACTGAGCGACAAAGACCTTTCCGACATTGCCGCAGGTCTCACGCGGGCAATGGCGGCTTATGATAAAATGGGCATTTACAGCTTTAACATGAATTTCTTCACCGGCGCGGAAAGCGATGACTACACGAGATTTCACCTGCTTTTTTCTCCCCGAACCTTTTTCAATCAGGCATTGGGAACGCCGGATGTCGGCGCGCTTCAGCATCTTTTCACGGAAACGGTCTGCATGGCATTTCCCGAAGAGATAAAAAAGATGCTCGAACCGGAATTTGCAGGTCTGTCGTGAGTTCGATGTTTCCCCAAAGTAGAGACGCACTGCCGTGCGTCTCTACGCCCGTTTAGCTATATTGATATTTCCTATATCAAGCCTTCCTGTCATAGAAATAAGCAAATTGACAAATTTTTAATATCCGCAATAATGGTTTCTTCTTTTTTTTGAAAAATGAAAGTTTCTCGCAAAGACGCCGTAGGGGCAGCCCCCTGTGGCTGCCCTTGTCCGTGAATCCGCCGGGACGGGGTAAGCACGGGGGCTTACCCCTACGGTGTCTTTGCGAGAAATTATTTTTAAAATAACGCATTATAAACACAGGGAGAAATCATGAGTCAGGATTACACAAAGATGTGGGAAAAGCTGGGGCTGAACCTTGAAGCGCATGACGCGCTGCTGTCGGTTCTGGGAAAAGCCTATCAGGATATTTATCTTGCACAGAAAAACCGCCCACAAGGCATGGGCTATTTTGATTTTGTCATGAGCGAGGTTCACGGGCTTCGCATCAAAGAATTGTTGGATGAGCAGGCGGCAGGCAGGAAAATCATCGGCGCATACTGCGTGTTTGTGCCGGAAGAAATCGCACTGGCAGCCGAGGCCACGCTGGTGGGGCTTTGCTCCGGCGCGGATTTTGCCGCCGACGAGGTGGAAAAACTCCTTCCCCGCAATACCTGCGCGCTCATCAAATCTTCTTTCGGCTTCAAGCTCGGAAAGGTCTGCCCCTATTTGGAATGTGCGGATATGATTGTCGGGGAAAACACCTGCGACGGCAAAAAGAAATCTTATGAAACGCTGAATACGCTGGTAAAAAATTTGTATGTCATGGACCTTCCGCAGAAAAAATCAGATGAAGGAAAAGCACTTTTAAAATCGGAATATTATCGTTTTAAAGAAGCGGTTGAAAAACTGACCGGCGCGGCGGTAACAGCGGAAAGCCTGAGAAAAAGCATCGAAACCGTAAACAGCAAGCGGAAAGCGATTCACCGCCTTGCACGTCTCCGCAGCGCGTCTCCTGCGCCGATTTCAGGGTTAGATGCACTACTGGCAAATCAGGTGTATTTTTATGACAATCCTGCCCGTTTTACCGACTCGGTGAACAAAATCTGCGATGAATTGGAAAAGCGGGTTGAAAACAAAGTCGGCGTGTTTCCGGAGAATACACCCAGAATTTTATTGTCGGGCTGTCCTATGGCTGTTCCGAACTGGAAACTGCCGTGGATTATTGAGACATCGGGGGCAGTGATTGTGGGGGAGGAATCCTGCGTGGGCGAGCGGGGGACACGGAATCTGACAGATGACTCGGGCACCACTGTGGATGAGATGATGGAGGCGATTGTTGAGCGATATTTCAAGGTTGACTGTGCGATTTTCACGCCGAATCCGGACCGTCTGAGTCATATTGCCGAAATGTTTGAGACATACAAGGCAGACGGCGTGATTCATTACGGCTTGCAGTTCTGCCAGCCTTATCTCATGGAGGCGATTCCTGTGGAAAAAGCCCTTGAGGCAAAAAATATCCCCACGCTCCGCATTGACACGGATTACAGCATGGAAGATGCGGGGCAGCTTAAAACAAGGGTGGAAGCCTTTGTAGAATTGCTGAAATAACATGTTTTATCTCTCGCAAAGAACGCAAAGAACGCAAAGGCGCAGAGAGACAGAAAGAGAATTTATAGGGAATTATTTAAAGCCTTTTCTTTGCGCTCTTTGCGTTCTTTGCGAGAAATTAAAATAAAAGGAGTAATAACAATGCGGTGTGCAGGAATTGATATCGGCTCCCGGAGTATCGAATTGGTAGTGCTGGAAAACGGAAAAATCGTGGAGAGCCGTCAGAGCGATTCGGGATTTGATCCCATGAAAAATGCAACAGCACTGATAAACGGCGCGGCTTATGATGCCATCATGGCGACCGGATACGGCAGGCATCTTTTTGAAATAGCGTTTAACTCGCCGACGGTTACTGAAATCAAAGCTTATGCCGAGGGCGCGAGATTCTTATTTCCCGATGTTCGGACCGTGTTAGACATCGGCGGACAGGACAGCAAGGCGATTGCTCTCAACGCCGACGGCAAGATAAAAAAATTCGAGATGAACGACCGATGCGCGGCAGGCACTGGAAAATTTTTGGAAATCATGGCGCGTTCTCTGGGCTATGAGTTGGACGACTTCGGACCCGAGGCAATGAAAGCAGAAAAAGATATTCTTATCAGCAGCATGTGTACGGTATTCGCCGAATCCGAAGTCACATCCTTGGTGGCAAAAGGTTCGGATCGGCGGGAAATTGCGCTGGGGCTTCACAGTTCTGTTGTGCGCCGAGCCGCGGGAATGCTGAAACGGGTTTCCGTCAATGCGCCTGTGATCTTTGCCGGCGGCGTTGCCAAAAATCCCTGTATGTGTCATTTATTGGAAAAAGCCCTTGAATCTCCGATTCATGTCCCCAAAAATCCCCAGATGGTCGGCGCCTTGGGCGCGGCGCTTTTAGCAGCGAGATAATCAAATGAAATTTATTTTTGTCTGTCCTGAAAACAATAAGACATTTGAGTCTGAAGATTTTGAGATAATTGAAAATAAGGGCGTCAGGACGGATCAGTACGGAAATAAGACCCTTGATGCGAAAGTCGCCTTATCTTCGCCCTGCCCTTTTTGCGGAAAAAAACATATTTTTCATGCAAATGAAATGATCTGTCCTTTTTCCGCTGTGTAAATATCCGGGGACTGTTCCGGAGCTTCATAATCATAAATTATAATAATAAATTCAGGATACTGTTCCCTAATTTTTTATTTTGCTTTTCAAATAAGACTATAAAAAAAATATTTTATCAAGTAAAAAAAGATCATATACAATATAAATTATATTCATCGTTTTATTTGATTGACTTGCTCATCAGAATCTTATAT
>JAIFKL010000088.1 GCA_020049595.1 Desulfobacteraceae bacterium | reverse complement strand
GGCCGAATTTTATAAAATGGGCTTCGCCTGTAGAACGGGTTTCAAACCCGTTTTACATGGGAAGGCCGAATTTTATAAAATGGGCTACTCACTCCGTTCGTCGAAATGACAAAAAGCGCAGTCAGCAGGTGGGCATTTCATGCCCACCCTACATTAAAAGTCCTGAAAAGCAATAAAACTTTTTGCTTTGCCGAGAATCGAGGCTGTTTTCGTAATAACGGAAAAAACAAGTTCGTTCTCGCCGTCATTGTCCGCATCGCTTATCGAATAATCACTGATATATCCTGAAATTTCCCTTGTTTTCCATTTGGGATAAAGTCCGAGTTTTTCCCATTCCAGACAAGAGATATGCCCGCTTTTGAACATGCGGAACCGGGCAAGACGCCGCCGCGTGATGTCTGTGTTTTCCACCACGATGACTTCATTTTTCCCGTCTTTGTTCACATCGCTGAGAAGAATCCGGGGGGGCAGATAAAAGCGGTCCATTTCTTTTACATTTCCGACAGAAGCTGATCCCTCAGCAGGAAATTCCACATAAACCGCGCCGCCGCCCGTGGCATCCGTGCTTTCCCATTCCTCGTTTCCCTCCCGATCTGTTATGCGGAGATAATCACTTGAGGTAAAGGCAATGACTTTTTCCTGACCGTCGTTAAAAACATCTCCGAACATAATTCCGTAAACATTTGTTTTGTCAGGTAAAATCTGCTTTTTTCCGGCAGCATACTGTCCGTTGATCCATTCGAGTTCGTAAATCTCCCCGGAAAAAGGGCTTTTCATCCCTGACTTTTGTCCCAGCAATACCTTTCCCTGTTTGGGAATATCCGACACCCTGTAATACCACGCCTCGTTATCGGCAATTTTCCGGTATTCTTTGCCGTCCCATTCCAGCACAAACGAAAGCAGCGAATAATTGCTGTTGATGTTTGTGACAAAAATTTCAGCGATGCCGTTTTTGTTTATATCCGCAACATCAACACTGAGAAGACGGTAAAAAGTACGTTCTTCCAATTCAGCGACTTTTCCGAATCTGCCATCCGTGTAACGACACACGGTTATCTCTTTTTCACTGATAAAAACAATCTCGTTCTTGCCGTCTCCGTCTGTATCTCCCACTGCCATGCCCTTTATTTCCATGTCGAAATTGCCGCTTTTCCATATTCCTTCTGCGGATTTTGAAACCGGTTCTGACATCGTTTCGGGGGCTTGGGCAGTAAAAGGAACAGAAACACCGGGCTGTCCTTTCACAGACTCCTGCCAGACCGCTTCGGGATGTTTCCGGGTTTCGGCAGCCGGCGAGTCGGCAGTCTTCTGCGCGTCGCTCCCGGAGCTGCCGGAAGATACAGCTTGTGAACCCTCGGTTTTGCCGCCGAAAACCTCTTGGGCGATTTTAGCTGCAAAACGGTTGATATGAGAAATAATCTCGCTTTGGTCTTTCCCTGACTCGTAAAAAGTGACAGCAGCTTTGTTTTTATGAACATCAAAAAAACAGGCGTCTGTGCTGACGCTGTTTCCCAGAACCGTCAGACTTCCGAATATCACATAATCCGCGCCGAGTTTCTGCGCCGCGGCCGCGGCAGATTTTTCGGTGACGGGTTCTGTCAGTTCTGTAATCGCCTGCCGGGTTTCTTCCCTGTTCATCGGAACCACGGAGCCCCGTGTCAGCCGGGTGGAAAGCATATCGCTGATGCCGTCTTTCAGAAAGGAAATGTCTTTTTCCGAGTGAAGGGTAAACGGGAGAATCAGCACCCGCGCCGGGCTCGAGCAAACAGCATGGCAGAAATTAAAAAGGATCACTGCCGAAAAACTGATAAAAAAGATCATCTTGTGTTTTTTCAATTTCAATGGAATCACACTCCTGTTTCTTTAAAATTTCAAGGTAAAATTTTTCACCCCATCATTCAAACAGAAAATAATATCATAAATGCGATTGTTTTAAAAGCGATTTTTATTTGTGATTTATTTTTGATTTTGTTATTCTGCCGTAAATATACACTTATGTTTCACGAATCAGACCTCACCCCCCCGGCCCCCTCTCCGAAGCCACCTCACCCCCCGGCCCCCTCTCCGAAGGAGAGGAGGAGTGAGGTGTCAACTGCGTAACTCCTGCAATTATAAAAAATCCGATGCAGCCGACTACAATTTTATTGCACAAGCCTCATAAACCATATTATATAGAGGGCATATAAACAACAACACGGGAAAGGAAAGATATGAATCTGAACAGATACGCAAATCCGGCAATCGGAATATCGCTGATATATGCTGCGGCAATCTTTTTTACGGGCGGCGGCCCGGGATTGCCCCTGCTGTGGGTCACTGTCCTGCTGACCGCCCTGAACATGCTCATATTGATTTATTCGTTTTTTAAGGGAAAATCGCTTGTTCCCGCTGTTATTCTGCTGAATGCGGCTCAGTTGGCGATTTTCTGCTGTCTTTACCTTCAGCTTGACAACATTCCGGGAGCAGCGCATTATGAGCATTCTGTATCGCCGACGCTTTCCGACTGGCTGAAATTTATCGCTGTCCATAATCTGAATGCCGCGGATCTGGCGGATATTGGCGATGTCTATGGCTTTCACGGCTCGCTGACGCTTGCGGCTCGGAGCATTCCCGCGGGGCTTGCGCTTTCCGCCATGTATGTGATGACAGCGCTGTTGGTTTTCAGCTTGATTTTCAAGGGGATTCAAAGTTTTTTTAAAAGCGAATATATTTCTGCGGTTATAAAATGGGGCCGGATCAGAGGGCTGATAGTTGCCGCGCTGCTGCTCATTCCCGCGGGTCAGAACCGTCATTGGACATTTGGCGACTGGTGTTTGTGGCCCCTTGACAACATTTTGCGGACATTGGATTTCGCTGATTTTTTTCAGATTTTCGGCATTCAGATTCAGACCGCGGAAGCAAATCCGCAGATTGCGATTCTTTTCCGTGTGATGATTGCATTTTCCGCGATTCTCCCCGCGTATCGTTTTTATTCATCCCATATTTCCGGGGAAAGAAAATCGCTTGAATCGCTGGCTGCCATCTGTGTTTCTTCTGAGTATGCCACAAAAGACCGGGTGGATGCCATAAACGAATTGGAAAAATTCGGTCCTTTTGCGGGTTCTGCAATCCCCGATCTGATAAAAGTCCTGATCGGCAGCAATAAAACCGTCCGAAGCGCGGCGGCATCCGCGCTGGGAAAAATTGACGACCAATGGGCGCAGAGCGAAAGCGCGCAGATTGCCGTACCGCATCTGCTGAACCTGCTTAAAAGTCAGGATATCGGCACACGGGTGGGAGCGGTGGAAGTTCTGGGCGAATTTGGGACCGGGGCTGTCCCTGCCGTACCTGAGCTTGTAAAAGCATATACAGACAGCAATCTTATCAGGGCAGCCGCACAGACACTGATAAAAATCGGGACGCCGGCGATTCCCGATCTTGTCAGCGCGCTGGCAAGCGAAGATGAAAATATCCGGCGCACAGCCCTTCAGACGCTGGAGACAATTGATCCTTTATGGCAGCAAAATGAAGAAGTATATCAGAAGCTTACAGTATTTGTGAAAGATTTGGGAAAAGTGGATGTTTCTGCCCGCAATTCGGCAGGCAGAGCGCTGCGTGTCTTCGGACCCGATGCCGCGCCTCATCTTGTGCTTATGCTGACCGTCGCTGATGTGCGGGGGCTTGCCCTTAAAGCACTGGAAGAAATCGGTCCCGAAGCCGAACAGAACGCTGTCCCCTATCTCATTAATTTTATAGGGCATAAAGATAAAGTGGTCCGCACGCTGGCTGTCCGGTATCTGGAGAAAATTTCTCCTGAATGGCAAAAAAGCGAACATGCGGCAAACGCCATTCCCTACTTTATCAAATCGCTCAAAAACGGCGCAGACGGTTCAGATGACTGCGGAAGCCCTGCTGACGCTTTGGTGGAAATCGGAACCGCTTCTGTTCAGCCGCTTGTGGAAATGATGGCAGGGGGCAGACAGGATATGCTGCCGACAGTGCTTCAGTCTCTGAAGCGGATTGATCGGCAATGGGCGCAAAGCGAAGGCGCGCACAAAGCAGTTCCCGGTCTGATTGAATCGCTGAAAAATGAGCAGTGGTTTGTCCGTTATATCTCATCAGAAATTCTGGGGAAAATAGGGACCGGAGCCAAAAAGGCGGTTCCCGGTCTTGTAAAACTGCTTGCTGACAGCGATCCCAAAGTGCGGGTTGCGGCCAAAAAAGCAATGGATAAGATTCTTCTGAAAAACTCGCCTTATGAAATTGAAGCGGAAGATTCTGCGGGTACCGAAACCCTCGAAGAAATCACGCGTCTTGTCGGACAACTCGCGGAAGGAAGCGGCATTGCCCGTGTTGAAGCCGCGCAGGCTGTCGGCGAAATCGGACCCGCAGCGGAACAAGCGGTTCCCTATCTTGTGAAAGCCCTTGGAAACAGAGATTCAAAGCTTAGAACTGAGGCGGCTCATGCGCTGAAACAAATTGATTCGCAGTGGCAGCAGTATCCGAGTGTGCAGAAGATCATACCGCTTTTCGTGAAATCCCTGTCAGGAGCGAATGCGGATGCTGATTGCAGTATGCCGGCAGAGGCTCTGAGGGAAATCGGGCCCGCATCTGTCCGTTATCTTGTGGAGGCGCTTGCGGACAGCAACAAAGATATTGTCAATTCAGCCGCGAAATTTCTGGATGAAAAATATCCGGACTGGCAGCGGAGCGAAGGGGCGCGGGAAGCTGTGCCGAAACTTGCGGAATCGCTCGCAGACAGTCAGTGGTTTGTGCGTCATGCCGCGGCGGAAGTTCTGGGAAAAATCGGACCCGGCGCAATCAAAGCGGTGCCTTATCTTGTAAAAATGCTGGCAGACAAAAATAAAGCGGTCCGGGACATTAGCAAAGAAGCTTTGAATAAGGTAACGGTTAAGGTTTGATATTTTAACCACGAAAGCACGAAAATTTTTTACCACGAAAGCACTCCCTCTGTCCTTATCTACAAGGATTGTGTTTAAGAAGGGATTACGGGATCGCCTGGCAATCCCTGCTTATACACAAT
>JAIFKL010000022.1 GCA_020049595.1 Desulfobacteraceae bacterium | reverse complement strand
CCGGCAAATCCGTTTTGTCTCAAAACAGGAACGACCTTATTTTTAAATTCATCAATGACTATCTTCATATTATTTTTATTCATCGAACAACAAATTCAGTGGCGGGCGATAGCCCGTCCACTGGAACGCTTGGTTATACTTAAACAACAGTATGTTACGAAAAGTATAACAATAAGATAAGCGGTGCGCCGGTAGGCGCATCCGCCTGACCGCCGGGTTATGCATTGTGCGATTCATTTTTTTATTTCTATTGATGCAAAGGTTCTGCGTATTCCTTTTTTATACTTCACTTCAGGATATCCGAATACCACGAACAGTCCTTCACGGCTTGCATATTTTATCCCTTGCGCTTTTCTGAATTCTTTTGCTTTCTTTCCGTTTTGGATAAGCGGATGAACTCCGCCGAGCATACATGTGCCTAATCCCAGCGTTTCAGCGGCAATCATAGCGTAGGTTGCTGCAATAATGGGATCTGCTGGGTCTGTATAAGGCGACCCATAAAAATACATTGCCAGAGGAGCATCATAATTGACAAGATTGATCCCGTTTTGCATATTTTCTGTATAAATACGAAATAATGGTTTTACAAATCCTTTAAATAATTCATTATTCGCTTTACCCCAGAAAGGACGCATCAGGAATAAAAACCAGTCCGAAACAAACCATTTCATACCTTCCAGATATAAACAAAAATCTTTGGCAAAATTTCGTACCTTATCCTTAGTATCAAAAATCAGAACATTTACATCAGACGGCGGTAAGCCCATTGGGGCTGTTGAAGCTACTTCCAATATTTTTGTTATCATCCCATTTTCAACAGGCTTATCTTTAAATTCCCTGATACTTCTCCTCCGTTGTAAAAGAAAATGCAGTTGTTCGTATGTCGCTGCTTTTTCTTTATCAGGCAAACCAAACAGGTCGTCCGGTGACAGTGTCCGTCCAATAATTTTTATGGCATCTGTCGGACAGATCGCCATACAATGCCCACAACCAATACATCCGAAAAAAGGATTGTCTGTTATTTTGACTTTCTGGTTTTCTATTTTTAAACTGTAATCCTTACAAACAGATACACATAATCCGCATCCGGTACATTTTTCTTCATTAATTCCGATTTCAGCTTTAACTTTTGTTCTTGACGTTGGAATTGCCATACAATTGTTCCTGTGTCTTGTCATTGCATAACACAAAGTTCAGCCGTTGTAATCGGCTGCAACTGATGGAGGTGTTAAGCTGAAGTTGTGTGAAAGTCCGGTTTGAAGTTCTGTAAACCTGATTAAATAAATACCATATTTCCGTACAAAAGTCAACGATAAATATCTGTAATAATTGCAAACTTTACACTCAGTACGTTTTTTGTCTGAAATTTTCAATCTCAATATCAGAATATCCTAACATTAAATTAAGCGGCGGCATCAGCCGTCCGCTGCAATGACGGGTTATGCGGATTCATGTTATAAGCACAGTGCTGCTGTGAAGCTGAATCAGCTTCACAGCACATTTCATGAAGAAAGTCAATAAGCAGGTATCTGTAATAACGGCAGAATTTACACATTATATACCTGTGAACCGTTGAAAACCGTGCATTTACAGAGGCGATCCGTGTAAATCCGTGATTACTGAGTCACCGCATAACATAAAATTCAGCGGCAGGGCGTCAGCCGTGTCCGGTGCAACGACTGGTTAGCTGTTGGTTAAACTCATTGATTTAATCATGCGTCAATCCCTATTATCATAACAGGAATATCAATATCTGCCTTTCCTCGATTCTCCAAGTCCCAAACAAGCTGTTCAAAATAACTCACACCACTGCTCATTTCATCTGCTAACGCTTTAACCGGAACAATTTCTATTCCGGTGTCAATATATCCTAAATTTTTGAATATAGTCATTTTGGCAGCCACATTATAAACCATGAATGAATACTTTCCGAGTTGGACTTCAATACCAAGTTTTTGTTTCACAAAATCCATTTCCCGAAAAGCTCCTTTTCTAAGGGACTTTGCCTGATAACCTTCAACATAAAAATCAGTAGGATAATTACATTTAACTCTTATAGGGTTCCATCCTGTCTGATAGAGATATGATTTGAATTGTCTGTTAAGTTCAACCGGCGAAAACAACATCTGACCAGCCATAGTCTTTTCTTGGCTTTCCTTTGATTTGCAGGACTCGGCGTCTATTTGAATGATACATTCGGAAACTTCTTTTAAAAGATCAGAATATTTTGACTTAACTGTCTGTTCACCGTTGTTAAATGAATAAATTCCGGCTATTCTCATTTTATAGCGTCGCTTTCCAACCATTGTTTGGGAATTTGAGATACTTTTTCTCTTCCGGTCGGCTGATGAACAGGTTTGCCCAAAGGACGATAAGGAAGTTCGCCGGAAAACAGCATATTCATCCTACGCTTTGCTTCATCAACATATTTTGGCTCCCGTTCACATCCCATTGCTTTTCTATTATTTTTTACTGCGGCTAATAATGCCGAACCTACTCCGCTGAACGGGTCTAAAACCCAATCATTTTCATTGGTCATAGAAAGAACACATCTTTCCGCTAATTCAATCGGAAACTGGCAGGGATGAATCGTTTTTTCAGGATGATTCGCTTTTACGTTAGGGATATTCCAAAGTCCGGTCTCCCATTCCTTAGCCATTAGTTTCCATACATCACCGGGGTTTTTGCCTAAAGGATTACCGGATGGAAGTCCGTATTTGGGACCGGGCTTGAAATTTGTTTTCCCCGGATATTTTGAAGGAACACGGACCGGATCAAGATTGAAAGTATAATCATCGGTTTTTGTAAACCAGAGCAATGTTTCATAACGTCCTGAAAATCTTAGAGAGCAATGCAAACCATGCTCGAAAGTCCATATAATACGGTTACGAAGATGCAGCCCTAATTTCCTGAATAACGGATAAAAATAAATATCTAACGGAAACACTTCACTTTTATCAACGTAATTACCAACTTGCCAGCATAAGGATCCCTTTGGTGATAGTATTCGGCAAAGCTCTTTCAGGATTGGTGTTATGTTCTCAAGATAGTGATCTAAACGGGTTTGTGTTTCGTATTCCTTACCGATGTTATATGGTGGAGATGTTATTATCAGAGATGCAAATTCATCCGGGCATTGTGAGAGTATTTCAAGCGAATCTCCAAGAGCAAAGACTATATCTGAGTTATCAGAATATGCGTCAGTAATTATTTTCTGCTCTTTTTCAAAAAGAGGTTCATATTCTTTTATTTTATCACTGTTATCTTCCATATCTTTTACTTTATAACTTATATATGTGTGTTCAATTTTTGACATATTTTATCAATTACTCCGTTTAAAATGCAATCATTAAAGTCTTTTCGATCTCCCTATCCTCACTCTCCCCCATAAGAGCTAACATAAAATTCAGCGGTTTATCCGCTACAATGACGGGTTATGCCGTGATAAATTTTCACTCATATCACATTTCCGGAAAAACTGCAACTTGACGGTGCGGGCATAACATAAAATTCAGCGGCGGGGCGATAGCCCCGTCCGCTGCAATGACGGGTTATGCGGCAGTCAGCACATGAATGAAACAAAAGTCAGCATAACTGTCCCTGATAATTTTAAAGAATTGATTCTCGGATATATCAGGGAATCAGTTATTAAGATTTTCTATTTCAAATACTTATCTAGAAAAGCAATGACTTTGGCAACATTTTCTGCCGTTTGAAATTCCGATGTTCCGTGTCCCGCACCTTCAATCTCTTCGAATGTTACTTTATCTGCGCCCAATATATTTGAAAGTGCTTCTGCAAAATTTTCCGACTGCGTAATCGGAATATTTCTGTCTGCCGTGCCATGCTGAATGAAAAATGCCGGGTCGTCAGTTGTAATATAAGTTTGCGGACTTGCCGCTATTACCAAAGGTTCCGCTTCAGCAGTTCCTATTGTTTTCCCTAAATAAGCGGTTTCCGGCGATGTTGCCGTGTTTGTCGCTCCCGTTGCAGGCGTTTGACCTAATGCCGCAAATTCGGCGTCCATTGTCGAGAAATATATAGGACCGAACCAATCTGCACAGGCCTGTATCGCGTCAGATACTCCCGCATTTCCGAGGCTGTCATCCGCAAGCTCTGCAACTCCGCCTGTTACCGCTGCCAAAGCCGCAAGATTTCCTCCTGCCGAACCTCCCCATGCAGCAAACTTATCTGGATTCAGATTGTATTCTGCCGCATTCGCTCTTAAAAATCTGATTGCCGCTTTGACATCATTTATCTGAGCAGGAAACTTCGCTTCCGAACTAAGTCTGTAATTGATTGACGCTACTGCGTAACCGTTTGCAACTCCGCCCGATTCAGCCGTTCCCACCATGGGCGATTCCTGCCCGTCCGCTTTATCTCCGGACTTGAAAGCTCCGCCATGAATAGAAATGATAAGCGGAAAGGGTACTGTTCCTTCATTCGGAATATAAATATCCATGACCTGAGCCGAAGATTTTGCCGCATACGCAACATTTGTATATTTTGTCTTTATCCATGATGTGTCTGTTCCGGTCTGAGTTCCTCCATCCGAAGGCTTTGCCATCACAGTTACAGTAAAATCCGCTGTTTTTCCTTCGTAGGCAACTGTGACGGTTTTAGTGCCGGCTGTCGTAAAATCCGGTACAGATGTCGTATAATCGGTTACAACTTCTGTCGTGCTGTCCGACATGGTTGCGGTTACGGACATTCCGGTCAAATCAAGAGCCGTATCAATCGTTCTGTATTGAGTTTTTGTCGGGGGGGTTGTAATTTCAATCCTTGCAGTTGTTACCGGAGCATCGGTAACATTATCATCGTCATCACCATCATCGCAACTGACAAATATAAAGCTCATTCCAATCAAAATCAAAAACAAAAACTTTTATCCGCTACAATGACGGGTTATGCCGTGATAAATTTTCACTCATATCACATTTCCGGAAAAATTGCAACTTGACGGTGCGGGCATAACAACATGTTCAGCCGTTCTATCGGCTGCAACTGATGGTTAGGAACTCCGGTAAAGAAGGTTACAGACCTGTTTAATTTCTTGATATATCCTTATTTAATACGTTCAAGAGAGTTTTTGATACGCGTAGCATATTCGTTTCGCTGAAACCGGATATAACAGAGCTTGCACATATTATTTTCCTTTAGCGAAGGACATAAGTTCGTCCGATAAATCATCTGTCGGCTTCCAGTCGCCGGAATTTTTGACTTTATCGTCAATCCATGATTCATCGGCTTCAGGATGAGGACCCGCCATAATCAGTTTCCCTTTCCCGGAATTGATAAGACACGCTGCAACGGAATTGTCGTCGTAATTCGCGATAACCTGAACCGGATTATCAGTCGCCGGAAGAAATTTGGGACCGAACTGATAATAAACCGCTCTTTCCGAAAAAATTTCTCCCTGCTTCCATTTCACTTTAATGACTATCGGCGCCGGATCAGTTAAGTAACTGTCGGTCTGTATCTGAGTAAACCCCAAAGCTTTGACAAAGCCGTTCGGATCTTCCCATCCTTCTGAAGCAATAAACGCTCCGCCGCAAACGCCGAGATAAACGCCGCCGTTATTGATGAAATCCTTGACTGCCTGAATACTCTCTGTGTTGAAAAGATTCATCAGAGGCTTGAGATCATCTTCTGTGCCGCCGAAAACCAGAAGACTTGCAGTTTTCAATCTTTCGCTAATCAGCTTGGGATCGGTGAAAAATTCTGTCTGATAGCCCGCTTTTTTCGCAACAGCTTCCAGTGACTTTGCCGAATCCGCATCCGAGCCTGCACCGTTATAAATCAAAGCGGAACCGGTTCTCAGACCGGCAATCATCTGAAGCCCCATAACAGCATCCTGCAATCCGATTTTTCCGTTTCCGTCAATATCCGCACCTGTATTTGTAAGCGGCAGTCCTGCTGCCACTCTCAGAACGGAAATAACATCTGCCAGATTGGCAGCATACGCAGAATTGCCGATTATAACGACCATTGCCAAAGCGACCAACATACTGAATCTTTTCATACTTTCCTTGCTATAAACATCATACCGTCTGAATTCAATACCATATTTCCGTACAAAAGTCAACGATAAATAACTTTACATTTAGCTAATTTAATACCTCGTAAAATTTATATCACAGATTCGTCAGAAAACCAACACAAATCCTAACGTCAAATTAAGCGGCGGCATCAGCCGTCCGCTTCAATGACGGGTTATGCGGATTCATGTTTTCAGCACATTGCTGCTGAGAAGCTGAAGCTGAATCAGCTTCACAGCACATTTCATGAAGAAAGTCAATATGTAAGTATCTGTAATAACGGCAGAATTTACACTGATAACCTCTGAGGACCCGTGAAAACCGTGCATTTACAGAGGCGATCCGTGCAAATCCGTGATTATCAGGGCACCGCATAACAACGAGTTAACCGGCAGGGCGATAGCCCTGTCCGGTTGACCGCTTAGTTAGGTTTTTTTATCAATAAGTATTATTCACTCCAGTCTTCAATTTCCAGAGTTTTGATTCTTTCAAAATGGTGTCTGTTATGTGTTACAAATACCATTTTATTTGCTATGGCTGTTCCTGCAATTGAAAGGTCAATGTCATCCAAAGGATTCCCGGTTTTTCTCAATTCCTCATATATTTCGCCCGAAATCGTTACAGATTCTTTTGTAAGTGGGAATACATTGTTTTTTAATGCAAATTCAAAAAATTTGGACAATTTTTTATCAGCGTCCCGATGTTTTAATCCGCTCACAATCTCACAATATGTTATGATACTGAAATTTAACTTTTTATACAGAGCAAGGTAGGAAGTAAAAAAGTTGATAATTCCGGGATTATTTTTGAAAAATAACGATAAGATGTCTGTATCAATCAGTGAAGGTTTCACATTCTCTTCTCCCTGAAAATGCCTGCTGACGGCGTTCCGTAATTTCTTCTAAGAAATTATCAAATTCTTCATCTGGCATATCATTCCAACATCCTGCAAATTTCATGATGTCATCCGCACTATTTGGAATTATTCCTAATCCCAGTCTGTAAAAATGTACAAAATTATAGAGTTCTGGCAACCTTTCCTGTGGAATAAGGCTGATTTCCTCTGTCAGTCTTATTTGTATTTCTGATACATTCATTTTTCATATCTTCCTTATCAAATTGTGAGGCAATAAATATAAGTGAAGTGGAAGACGGGGAGCTTGTCTGCTACCCGTCCTTTGTACTGACTGGTTAGGATTGATGCTTTTACAGAACTTATGAGTTTTACTGTCCCAATCGTTTTTTGGCTTCAAGTTCCTGTTTTACGCAGGTCAGCATGATTTGATAGCTAACCGCTCCCTCCAACTTCCGCAACCTCTTTGCAATGTTTTGCTATTTGGTCTGGAACAGTCATTTTTTCAAGTTCATCTTTTGCCGCCTGTTCCTGTTTCAGACAGGTTTCTTCAATCCGGTAACTTCCCCCTGCAACACTCGCAACCTGTTTACAGTAAGATTTCATGTCAAGCGCAAAAGCAGAAACTGATGCTATCATACAAAAAATAACAAAACAAATAACAGCCGATTTTTTCATAGACTTATCCTTTCTCTTACTTTTCGTTTATCCGTTTGTATTCCCCTCTCTTTGCAAGATAGACGGGAAAACCGATAATCCACAGGAGTAGGCAAACGATAAACCATCCCCATGGTCCCATATCCGCAACACCTTCCAATTGTCCTTTCTTAACACCTATGGTTTTAGCGTCAAAAAGAACCCATATACTTGTCCCCAGAATTAAAAGTCCTATAAAGCTATCCATAAACCATTTCCCTTTCTCAATCCTAACAATAAATTCAGCGATTTATCCGCTACAATGACGGGTTATGCCGTGATAAATTTTCACTCATATCACATTTCCGGAAAAATTGCAACTTGACGGTGCGGGCATAAC
>JAIFKL010000094.1 GCA_020049595.1 Desulfobacteraceae bacterium | reverse complement strand
TGTTTCACACGGTGATTCCGGATGAAATCGCTGTCATAAAAAAAACTGTGATTGAAGCGATTCGGGATCATGTGCCTGATGTGCTGCTGCTGACCGGCGGCACCGGCATCAGTCCCAAAGATGTGACGATTGAGGCAGTGCGTCCTCTGTTTGACAAAGAACTTACGGCATTCGGCATTCTCTTTGCCCATCTCAGTTTTGGTGAAATCGGCTCGGCTGCCATGCTCTCGCGTGCGACTGCCGGCATTATCTCAAAAACATTGATATTCTGTATGCCCGGAAGCCTGAAAGCCTGTCAGTTGGCGTGTGAGTCGCTGATTTTCCCGGAACTGGGGCATCTGGCGGCGCATATCAGAGAATGATGAATCGGGGTACGGGGTTCGGGGTTCGAGGTTCGGGGGGCAGAACCTCTGACCTCTTACCCCTGACCCCGCACCCCCGAAGGAACAATCCTTATGATACGAAACATGAAATTCAGAAACAAACTGCTGGTAATGGTGATTCCCATAACCGCTGTTGTGATTATCGCGCTGGCGGCCATTTCCTATCACGAATCTTCAACAGCGATTCTGACAGGTCAGAAAGACCACATGCAGCAGATGGTTCAAAAAACTGCTGAAATGCTCGGACTCTGGCTCGACGACCGGGAAAGAGAAGTCGTGGTTCTGAGCAAAGACAGACTCTTCATAGACGCGTGCAAAGGTCTGCGTCTGGAAGAAGCGCAGGAACGGCTCACGGAATACAATAAACTTTCGCCTGTTTATGAGGCGCTTCTGCTGATACACAAAAACGGCGTCATATTTATGGCATCCCACCGTCTTCAGGTCGGACTGAATGTGGAGCCGCATCCTGTTTACGGGATTAACATTAAAAAAGCTCAGGAAAATCAGGTATGGGTTGGAGATGTCGGAAAATCTCCGGCAACCGGCAGACCCGTCTCGTTGCTGACAGCACCGATCACAGAAAACGGCGAAATCATCGGTATCATGGGAACTGCCATTGAACTCAACTATTTTTCAGATGGCATGATCGCCAAACAGAAATTCGGAGAAACCGGCGATTTGTCCATTGTTGACAAAAGCGGCAAAGTGCTTGCCCATCCCAACAAAGAGATGATTCTGGAAACCGATATTTCCGGCTTTGATTTCGGCAAACAGATACTGTCCGAAAAAAGCGGGCGGCTTTTTTACGAATGGAAAGGAAAAAACAAGATAGCGGTATTCCACAGTTATCCCGGAAAAGAATGGCGCATTCTCGCCACAGCCGAGACAGCAGAATTTCTTCAGCCCCTGAACCGCATCAAGCTGATTTTCTTTTTGGCGACCGCATTGGCTGTGATACTCCTTTCGGCGATTATATGGTTTGTGACCAACGGCGTCACCCGGCCCGTCACAGATATTGTGGAAACGGCAAACGCCATCGCTCAGGGGGATTTCAGCAGGGAAATCTTTATCCGTCAGCAGGATGAAATCGGACATCTGGCAGACGCGTTTCGGAACATGACCGGCACTATCGGCAAGGTGCTGGAAGAAATAAACGCTCTGATCCTCTCCGTGAACGAGGGCAGGCTCAACACCCGGGGCAATGCCGAAGCCTTTCAGGGCGGATGGCGCAATCTCATCACCGGCGTGAACGGCGTTCTGGATGCTTTTGTCTCTCCTTTTTACATGACCGCTGCCACGATAGACCGAATATCAAAAGGTGATATTCCGGATGAAATTACAAAAGAATACAAGGGCGATTTCAATGAAATCAGAAACAATCTCAACATACTGATCCGGGCAATGAACGAATCCGCCCGGATTACCGAAGAAATTGCCGCCGGAAACCTGACTGCGGACGCGGCGGAGCGTTCTGAAAATGATCGTCTGATGAAGGCATTGAATCTGATGATTAAAAGACTCAAAGCGGTTTTGAAAGAGGTCAATGATCTGGTGCATACGGTTCAGAACGGTCGTTTGGACGCACGGGGCAACGGTACGGCATTTTCCGGAGGCTGGCAGGAACTTATCTCCGGCATCAACGCGCTGATTGACGCGTTTGTCTCACCGATCCGCATGACGGCAAAATCGCTTGACCGCATCGCAAAAGGCGATATTCCTGAAAAAATTACAGATGCCCAGGCTGAAAATAAGTACAAAGGCGATTTCAATGAAATCAGGAACAATCTGAACCGCTGCATCGAAGTGGTCAACGGTTTGGTCGCGGAAACAGTCATGCTCACGAAAAATGCTGCCGAAGGAAAACTCGGCACCCGGGGAGACGAAAACAGATTCAGCGGCGACTATGCCCGAATTGTCAGAGGCATCAACGACACATTGGACGCGGTGATAGGACCTCTGAGCGTGGCTGCGGAATATATGAACCGAATCTCCGAAGGCGATTTTCCCGATGAAATTGAGGAGGAATATCAGGGAGATTTCAACGATATTCGGAACAGTCTCAACCGCCTGATCAGCAATCTTCGGGGAACCGTTCAGGTCGCGGAAAAGGTTGCCGACGGCGATCTGTCTGCGGAGGTGAATATTCTTTCGGAAAAAGACATGCTCGGCAAATCGCTGGCAAAAATGGTCGGCACATCGCGCAGTATTGTGCGGGACATCAACCGGCTCACTGATGCGGCATTGGAGGGAAAACTCAGCACCCGGGGGGATGCGGAAAAATTCGGGGGCGAGTATGCCGGGATTCTTACAGGTGTCAACAATACGCTGGATGCGGTCGTGGGTCCGCTCAACACGACCGCCGCTTATATTGACCGCATTTCTAAAGGCGACATTCCGGATAAAATCACGGATGCCCAGGCTGAAAATAAGTACAAAGGCGATTTTGACAATATCCGAAACAGCCTCAACCGTATGATCGTTAACCTCAGCCGCTTTGCGGTAGGTGTTCAGAAGGCTGCGGAACACGTTGCAGGCGGCAGCGAAGAACTGAGTACCGGCGCGGAACAAGTTTCACAGGGAACATCTGAGCAGGCAGCAAGTATTGAAGAAATTTCCAGTTCTATGGAACAGATGAGCAGCATGGTGACGCAGAATGCGGATAATGCAAGGGAAACTTCAGCGATTGCCATGAAAGCCGCTCATGACGCGCAGGAAGGCGGAAAAGCGGTCAATGACACGGTTAATGCCATGAAGCGCATTTCGGACAAAATCCGTGTGATTGAGGAAATCGCCCGTCAGACCAACATGCTGGCTCTGAACGCCGCGATTGAAGCCGCCCGCGCCGGTGAACACGGCAAAGGCTTTGCGGTGGTGGCGGCGGAAGTCCGCAAGCTGGCGGAACATACGCAGAAGGCTGCCAAAGAAATCGGAACGCTTTCGATTTCCAGCGTGGAAATTGCCGAAGAAACCGGCAGACTTCTGAAAGATATGGTTTCAGGCATACAGAAAACAGCCGAACTGGTTCAGGAAATCAGCGCATCAGGCGTGGAACAGGCAGACGGCATCAATCAGGTGAACCGGGCAATTCAGCAGTTGGATCAGGTGATTCAGCGAAATGCCGCGTCCACCGAGGAAATGGCTTCGACCAGCCGGATTTTTTCGGCTCAGGCAGAACAACTGCTGAAATCTGCTTCGTTTTTCCGTGTTTCCGATACGGTGAGACAACGGCTGATAAAATTTTTGATAAAATCCGATAACGTCGTTTCGGAAAAGGCATCCCCGGCAAAAGACAATCCTGCATACCCGGAAAGCAGAATGTCGGCTTCTGTTTTTGAAAAGCAGACATTTGAAGGCGGCGCAGAAGGAGATGATCTTGACACCGGCGAGTTTGAGCGGTATTAAATAAAAGTTTCTCGCAAAGGCGCAAAGTTCGCAAAGAATTTTTTATATAAAATAACCGGTATTTTCTGAAAACCTTTGTATTCTTTGCGCTCTCTGCGTTCTTTGCGAGAAACAAAAAAAGGAGGAATTATGGCAAGAACATTTTTTCTGATTTTTCTGGGAATAGCGCTGATATGCCCGGCAAATCTCTTCGCGGCAGAAGAACTGAGAATGCTGGTTTATGAAGGCTATGCGCCGGAAAAGCACCTTGAGGCTTTCAGGCAGATCGTCAAGGCTAAATACGGCGTTGACCTTAACGTCAAGGTGAAGAATATATCCGAAATGGAAGATATCTATAAGTCATTGAAAAATAAAGAAGCCGATCTGATTACCGCTTCAAACAATCTGCCCAACGATCCCAGATACAAATACATTCAGGGCAAACTCACGATCCCGGCAGACCTGAACAATATCCCGAATTTCAAGGATATTAACCCTGATCTCCAAAAGACCCCTTACTTTACTGACAAGGGAGAAGTTTACGGCATTCCCTTTTGTTACGGCGGCTACAGTCTGGCGTATAACACTGCTCATGTCAAAGAAGCGCCCCCAAGCTGGAATGTATTCTGGGACCCGAAATATGCCGGAAAATATGTCCTCAGCTCGTCTTTTTATGATGCCAATATCAACATCACCGCGCTGGCAATGGGGGTTGCTAAAGACAAAATCTATGACTATGATGCTGTTGCCTCGCCTGAATTTCTTGAGAAACTGAAACTGCTTGTCAAAAATACCGGCGCGTTTTACGAGGCTATAGATGACGCGGATACACTTCAGGGCAAGGACTTGGCAGCCTGCTGGGGATTTTCTTTTTCCGAACTCGCAAAACGGGGAGAAATCTGGAAAGCCGCTTTTCCCAAAGAAGGCACACCCGGGTATGTTGACGGCTGGCTGATGAGCCACGCACTCGCAGACAATCCCAAACTGAAACGCATCGCGGAAGAATGGCTGAATTATGTGATCGGACCGGATTTCCAGACAGAACAGGTGGTGAGAACTTTGGGAGTTTTTCCGGTCAGTTTTGCGATCAGAGATCGGCTCACACCCGAAGAAACTGAAGCCTTTCATCTGAATGATCCGAATTTTTTCAAGGACAATTTTGTTCTCTGGGAAATTTTAGACAAGCGGACCCGTGAGGGTTTCAAGCTGTTCTGGAAAAAAGCGGGCAGGTAAAGAGGTTTCTCGCAAAGCACGCTAAGGGCGCAAAGAAAGAGATTCCCGCAG
>JAIFKL010000145.1 GCA_020049595.1 Desulfobacteraceae bacterium | reverse complement strand
ACAGCAGATTGAAAATGAACTGAAAAATACCAACTCTGCTTTGCTGAATATGGTCAGCACCTCTGCCGATATCTCTGTAAAAAATTATCTGTGCGGCATTGCTGAAAAAAACCGGGATATTGTGCAGAATTTATATTCTCATACCAATTCGCTTTCAAAGATCGGTCTTTCATATCGTAAAGCGGTTTTTCAAACCGCTGAAACCGCCTGAAAAGCGGTTTTACGGAGAACACCGTTTTTGATAGCGGGAATTGGTATCATACCAATTCGCTATCAAAAACGGTGTTCTCCGTGTCTGTTTTAAGCACTCCGTAAAACCGCTTTTCAAGCGCCCGGCTAAAAATAGATGCGGTTTATCTATTTTTAGCCGGGTGTTTTCAGCCCGGGCGCTTTACGATCTGAAAAGACCGATCTTTGAAAGCGAATCGGTATAACATCCCGTAAATCCGCAGAACTCGAATTGAAAAAACAGCAGGAACATCTTGAGGAGATGGTAGAAAAGCGGACATCCGAGCGCAGAGAATCTGAACGCAAGTTAATGTTGCTAACTCAATCTCGTTACGAAGCACCTGCTTCATAACGAGATTGAAACCTGCTTCCCCTCGTTACTTGCTCCTCTCCGGAGTGGAGCCTGCATGTTATAGAACAGCCAGTCCGTGCAGGCAAACCCTACCCTGCGCCAATCTTTTTCTGAAAGTCCATCATCACTCCGTCAGCTTAATATCATTGCTTATATCCCCTTTTATATCGCCGAGTTCAATATCCTGTCAGCACCCTCCGCAGCCGATTTCCGTGGAAATTTGAATTTTGAATTGCATTTCATAAAGCTTCAATGTATATTTTTTTAAACATGAAATAAACCGCAAAGACGCAGAAGACGCAAAGGAAAGCTGTTTTATTCCGCTTTGCGGGCTTTGCGCCTCTGCGAGAAATTTTTATCTCGCAAAGACGCAGAGGGCGCAAAGAAAATTTTATTCCGCTTTGCGCCTTTGCGGACTTTGCGGGCTTTGCGAGAAATTTTTATGATGAGGTGAAATTCCAATGAATTCAAGCTGGCTCTTACACTATCCGGTTTGGGAACTTGACGTTTTCGGCGGCGGCTTTCTGATTGCCCTGATCGCCACGCTTCATGTCTATGTCGCCCATTTTGCCGTGGGCGGGGGATTATTTCTCGTGCTGACCGAAATGAAAGGCTGGCGTGAAAATTCCCAACCCGTACTTGACTACACCCAAAAACACTGCCGCTTTTTCATGCTGCTGACAATGGTTTTCGGCTCTGTCACAGGCGTAGGGATATGGTTCGTCATTTCCCTGCTGAGTCCTTCGAGTACTTCTATTCTCATTCACACCTTTGTGTTTGCATGGGCAACCGAATGGGTTTTCTTTGTCGGAGAAATCATAACGCTGTTCGTGTATTACTACACCTTCGGAAAAATGCAGAAAAAACAGCATCTCACCGTAGGCTGGCTCTATTTTGTCTTTGCATGGCTTTCGCTCTTTGTAGTAAATGGAATTGTCGCGTTTATGCTCACGCCGGGGGAATGGCTTGAAACGCAGAATTTCTGGGACGGATTTTTCAATCCCACATTTTTATCTTCTCTTTTCTTCCGAACCTGCATGGCGTTCATGCTCGCCGGGCTTTTCGGATTTCTCACATCTGTCAGAATCAAGGAAGATGAACTGCGTGAAAGCATGATAAAATACTGCCTGCGGTGGCTGCTCATTCCTTTCTTTTTCCTCATGGAAGCCGCGTATCTCTATGCGATTTCCCTTCCTGAGCCGCAGCGAGCCATGATTTTCAGCCGGTCTCCCGAAATACTGCCTTTTCTCAAAGCATTTCTGTGGATATCGCCGCTGATATTTCTTGTCAGCATTCTCATGGCATTCCGTGCGCCGGTAAAAGTAAAAAAAGTTTTGGCTTATATTCTGGTCGTCATCGGACTGCTCTACATGGGGTCTTTTGAGTGGATCAGAGAAGCCGGAAGAAGGCCTTATCTTATTTACGGATATGCTTATTCCAATTCCGCATTGGCAAAGGATTTGAAAACAATAGAGAAACAGGGTTTGCTCAAATCCGCACGGTGGGCGAAAAACAGAGAAATCAGCGAATCGAATCAAAAAGAAGCAGGCAAAGAGATATTCAATCTGCTGTGTGCATCCTGTCATTCTGTCGGCGGACCGGTAAACGACATTTTGCCGCTTACGAAAAAATTTACAGTATTTGCAATGGATTCCCTGCTTGACGGCATGGGCAAAATCAATGACTACATGCCGCTGTTTATCGGCACTGTCGAGGAGCAGGAGGCATTGGCTGTTTATATCTCAGAAGTGCTTCAGGGGGCAGGGGACAGGTCGCAGGTTGCAGGGGACAAGTCGCAGGTCGCAGGTTACAGGTCGCAAGTTGCTGTTCCAGTTGATATTCCGCCTTTTGATCCTGAGACAGATAAATATGTCTTGCTCGCGTGGAGCGGAAAAGGGCTGTATTGCTTTTCCGACTGCGACGCTTATTTCAGCCTGAAAGCGCCGGGGAGTGATATTTACGCAACGCTGATTCGGCGGGGCGAGACGCCTGAGCGTGTCACGGAAAATATAAAGATGAGCTATCAGGTTGAACAGGGATTTGAGTCCTCTTCAAAACATTCGTCTTTCTGGCAATACGCCGCTTCGCTGACAGGCAAAAATATTCCGCCGGATACGGGAATTTCCGGGAAGAAAACAGGCGGTCAGATGAATGCTGATGCGGATCGGCAGGTTTTCACTGCAAAAGGCGTTCCCATAATGCCGTATAAAGATGACGGAAGTTTTAACCCTTATCCGCTTGTGAGCATTGAAGCGAGAGATTCGGAAAGCGGCGAATTGCTTGCTTCAACCCGGACCGTTGTTCCGGTTTCAACGGAAATCGGCTGTAAAAACTGTCACCGCGGAAATCAGACTGAACCTATTGGCATTTCAGATGAAACGGCTCAGGACATTCTCAAAGTTCACGACAGAATGAACCGAACCGATCTTTTGAAAACCGCTCAGAAAGGAAATCCCAAAAGCTGCGCCGAATGCCATTCCGGGCTGAAACAGTTGAATCTTTCTGCCGCCATACACGGCTTTCACGCCAATTATCTCACCGAGCGGAATGCAGATGCCTGCATTGCCTGCCATCCCGCAGGAGAAGGCAGCCCGACTCAATTTTTCAGAGGCATTCACTATGAGATAGGCTTTGATTGCAGCAATTGCCACGGCATATTGGAAGATCACGCGATCAGTCTTTTGCTCGCGGAAAAGCAGGCAGGCAAAACATCCGCAGACAGGCTGCTGAAGCATCTTAAACCGAAAGCCAAAAGCACGATTGCGGAAATCAGTCCGAGAATGCCTTATATTCACGAGCCGGATTGTCTCAACTGCCATGTGAATTTTCAATCGCCTGAAACAGATACTTCCGAAATCAACTTACGTACAAAAGACGAGAATCACTTATATAGTCTGAGAAGCGATGACGCTGGAATGATGTGTGCTGCCTGTCACGGCGCGCCCCATGCGCTTTATCCGGCAAAAAATATTTTCGGCGATGACAGGGACAACATCGCGCCCATGCAGTATCAGCAGAATCCTTATCCCATCGCTGCAAATAGAAATTGCAAGGTCTGCCATACGGTGGACATGGAAGAAGAAGTTCATCATCCCAATTCATTGAATATGTTCAGAAATGTTCGATGAGAGGCATCCGGAATCTCGTTCCGGATCGCCGCGTCGGATGTAGGGGCAACCCCCTGTGGTTGCCCTCAATGGCATTAAAGCAAGCCCGAACTCCCCCCTTGAGGGGGGATTCGCAATTGATGGTTGACCTTCGCCGGGGACTTTGCCGGAATGACAGTGGGGTAAGCACGGGGGCTTACCCCTACGGATTTTCCAAAATTACTCACATTAAGAAACGAGGTGAAAATGATCTGCTACAAAATCCACCCCATTGTCATGGGGACAAAAATTTTTGACAAGAGTATGATGACGTATCAGCACGGCTACGGCGAGACATACACCATCCCGATTTACTGCTGGTATATCGAAGGCGGAGACCGAAAAATCCTTGTGGATACCGGAGAAATGAATCCGATACAGTCTCCTGACCGAGAAAAATCTCTTGGCGGAAAAATTTACACTTTTGAAGCGGGATTGTCCCGATGGCATCTGAAACCTCAAGATATTGACATTGTTATCCATACGCATCTGCACAACGACCATTGCGAAAATGACTACAAATGTGTCAACGCCGAGTTTTATGTGCATGAGAAAGAATTGGAGCGGATTCATGATCCCCACCCTTTGGATTTCCGCTATCTCGAAGACTACATTGAAGATGTTGAGGAAAACGGGCAGATAAAAATTGTCAGCGGCGATCAGGAAATTGTTCCGGGGATTCGGGTCATTCACACGCCAGCACACACAGAAGGCGGTCTCACGGTGATGATAGAAACAGAAAAAGGCACAGCCGCCATCACGGGATTCTGCGTTATTGACGAAAATTTCAATCCGCCTAAAGAGATCAAAGCAATGGAAATGGAAGTCATTCCGCCCGGGACGCATGTAAATGTTTATGAAGCTTACGATATTCTGATGAAAGTGAAAGAGCAGGCTGATATTCTGATTCCGCTTCATGAGCCTCGATTCGCTTCTGTGGATACGATAAGCGACCGGACATAGTGAATTATAACGGGGGGCGGACATTTCTGTCTGCTCCGCCCTGCCGTGTTTTAGCTTGCGCTTTGATTTGATTTTCGATATAACTATAATATATTTTATTTATATAAAAAATCTTTTCATCTGCTGTTGTAAAAAAATAGGGATCTGAAAAAAAATAATATCTTTATTTTCAGCCTGTTCTAATGATTCGGCATTTTTTTTCAAAAAAAATGTCCCGGATTTTGAAATCGGCACTCTTATATTTTTAAGAAGCGGAAAATGCAGATTTGTGTCACCGCTGTCCGAACTGTGATTTGTCTGATTTGTCTGATTTATCTGAACACGCTGAATTTTAATCAGATTCATCAGATTCATCAGAATAATCAGACGAATCACAGT
>JAIFKL010000204.1 GCA_020049595.1 Desulfobacteraceae bacterium | reverse complement strand
CCGTAGCTGTAGAATCTGTATTCTTTTTCTATTGCTTCTTTATAAGCATTCAGAATTTTTTCCCGCCCCGCAAAACCAGACACCAGCATGAGCAGCGTGGATTCCGGCAGATGAAAATTGGTAATCATTGCATCTGCAACGCTGAACCTGTAGCCGGGATATATAAAAATATCACATTCTCCGGATCCGGCGCTGACATTGCCTTTTGCATCCGAAGCGTATTCAAGTGTGCGTATGCAGGTCGTGCCGACAGCAATCACACGCCTGCCTTCAGCTTTTGCGCTGTTTATCATTTCCGCGCTTGTTTCGGAAATGGAATATCGCTCCGAGTGCATCCGGTGTTCCCGTATATCTGAAACCCTTACCGGCAAAAACGTACCATATCCCACATGCAGCGTAATTGCAACCACCTTGACGCCTTTGGATTTGATTTTTTCAAGCAGAGATGCTGAAAAATGCAAACCCGCAGTCGGCGCGGCAATCGCTCCTTTTTGCGAAGCATAAACAGTCTGATAGGTGGTTTTGTCATCGCATGGCGTATTCTCTCCCTGATTTCGCCGGATGTAAGGCGGTAGCGGCACTTTTCCGATGCGGTAAAGCATGTCGTCAAAATCTCCGCCGCATGAAAATTTTACCGTGTGAATGCCCTCGTGAAAATCGGTAATTTCCGCGCTTGTTCCGTCTTCAAAGAAAAGCCGTGAGCCGTTCCTGAGTCCTTTGGAAGCTTTAATCAGGCAGTTGCAGGTTCCGCTGTTTTTCGTCCCGTTGCCGTAGTCCAAAATAAGCACTTCCGCTTTTCCGCCGCTCTCTTTTTTCCCGAACAGACGCCCCGGAATCACCTCCGTGTTGTTAATCACCAAGACATCCGAGGGCAAAAGCATATCGCAGATTTCGCAGAATTTATGATGAGACAACGAGCCGGTTTCACGATTCAGACACAAAAGCTTTGACTGTTCTCTTTCGGCAAGGGGCTGCTGTGCAATCCGTTCCTGCGGCAGATGATACGAATAATCTGTCAATGAAAACAAAACATTTACCCTTTCCCCATGTAAACGAGCCAAAGCCCCGTCGCCATCATCACAAAGCCGAGCCTCCTAAGTGCGCTTTCCGGCATTTCAAGAAGCTTCTGTACCCAGAATTTCATTTTTTCCGGAAATGCAAAATACGGAATTCCTTCCACAATCATCACCATTCCGATTACGCACAGGAAAAACTTCATGATATTCCTCTTTCTTGAATGACATTAAAAAATATGATTATAAACTTTTAAAGTCTGTTTTGTCAAAATAAAATCGCATTGTGATAACATGTTACACATATATTGCAAAATAAAGATTGATATATAAAAAAAATTGTATTAATTTATTTCGAGAATAGGGATTACGTAGTTGCCCTGTTTGGATAACATAATAAATAAAAACGGTTTTGTGTTTGAAATTAATCTGATAAAAATATACCGAGCCGAAAAGCCGGTCACTTGACCTTATTTATTTAAAATTGGTATTTAATTTGGCAACTGTGTAACACATTAATATTAATACAGATGCAAATTGAAAATTCAGTTTGCAGAATCGGAAGGAGAAAAACATGAAATTCAGTGCAAGAAACGTATTCAAGGGAAAAGTTGTATCTGTAAAAAAAGGTCCGGTCAACTCCGAGGTAACGATGTCCTTGCCGGGAGGCTTGGAAATTGTTGCAACAGTAACAACTACGTCTGCGGAGAATATGGGATTGAAAGAAGGGGCTGTTACAACCGCGCTGATTAAGGCAACCCATGTGATGCTTGTGTCTGAATAATACAGGCATTACGAGTTGAAACATGCTCGACGGTCTTGCGGAATTTAACTGAGCCGCAAGCCCGGCGAGCGGACAACATATTCTCATCGGGAATTTTTTTAGTCCATGATATATGACAGGCTGAATCTGTCACCCTTGTGGCTGACATTGAAAGTGGCTTCATTGGCAACGCTCTGCGCTTTTCTGGCAGGCGTTTTGTTTGCTTTTTTTATGTCTCGCGGCAGATTCGCCGGAAAAGACTGGATAGACGCCGCGCTGGCATTGCCGTTAGTGTTGCCGCCCACCGTTCTCGGATATTATCTCATTGTGCTGATCGGGCGCAAAGGCTGGCTCGGCGCGTGGCTGTATGAAAGCTTCGGCATTTCTCTGATTTTCACATGGCAGGGCGCGGTGATTGCTTCGGCTGTGGTGTCGCTGCCTTTGGTTTTCAAATCCGCACGGGCTGCGTTTGAGGGCGTGGATAAAAATTTTGAGAATGCCGCACGGACATTGGGTTCATCCGAAATTGCCGTATTTTTTCGGGTGTCTTTTCCCTTGGCATGGCGGGGCATTCTGGCAGGAACCATGCTTGCCTTTGCCCGTGCAATGGGAGAATTCGGCGCGACGCTCATGGTTGCGGGAAATCTTCCGGGCAAAACCCAAACCCTTTCCATGGCCGTTTACGATGCGGTACAGGCGGGAAATAACAATCTGGCAACAACGCTGGTGCTGATCACTTCATCGGTGTGTATGCTGATTCTTTATCTTTCCGGTAAGATATTGAAAACGGAAGATTAGATATAAATGTCTCGCAAAGACGCAAAAGTTTTTACAGTAAAGCGGGTTTTAAACCCGCTCTACTTTGTGTCTTTGCGAGAGATTCTAACCAAGCATCTCAGATGCGAAATTTTTATGAGAGGAGATTTTTATCTGTATGAAAAAACTTGTGGTTATTGTTATGCTGCTGCTGGGACTTCTGGCGGCGCAAACGGTTCAGGCAGCAGAAGAAATTATTGTCTCTGCTGCGGCAAGTCTCACCGGTGCTTTGACTGCGGCTGGACAAAAATTTGAGCAGGCAAATCCTGAGATAAAAATTGTATTTAATTTTGCCTCTTCAGGCGCTTTGCTTCAGCAGATGATTCAGGGTGCGCCGGTAGATATTTTTGCTTCGGCAGACCAGAAATCAATGGATGAGGCGCAGGAAAAGAAACTGCTTTCCCCGGACAGCCGGAAGAATTTTGTGCAAAACAAATTGGTATTGGCAGCGCCGGCAGATTCGAAGCTGAACATAAAAGACATCGCTGACCTTGCTTTGCCGGAAGTCAAAAGAATTTCGCTGGGAAATCCCGAAACCGTGCCTGCGGGCAGATATGCCCGTGAATCTCTCACAAATTACGGCTTGTGGGAAAAGTTGGCGGACAAATTTATTTACGCAAATGCTGTGACTCAGGTTTTGGATTATCTGAGGCGCGGAGAAGTGGACGCGGGATTTATTTTTCTTACCGACGCGAAAATCGCTCAGGACAAAGTGAAAGTCATCATGGAAGTCCCCAAACACAAAGCCGTTATTTATCCGATTGCGGTTTTAGATTCGAGCAAAAAAAAGGAAGCGGCAAAGCGTTTTGTGGATTTTATCCTCAGCGATAAAGGGATGGAAATTTTTGTTCAGTTCGGTTTTGACAAGCCTTAGATATTGAAATCTCTGAGTTTATTCTTTTTGTAAAATTGAACCCTTTTCTCTTTGCGGCATTTGCGCTCTTTGCGAGAGATAAAAAGGATTTGCGTCCATTCGTGGCGAAAAAACACCCCGAATTTTTTGCCACGAATGGACACGAATTGTTTCACGAACTGAAGTACACGAATTTTTAACGAATATAAACATAAATTCGTGCCGCATTCGTGCAAAATTTGTGTCCATTCGTGGCAAATATTTTTTAACAGAGGCGTAAAATGCAAATCGTCACCATATCCGTAATAAATGAAGACGTCAAAGATAAGATAATATGGTTTTTGAGACACTTGGAAAGTGAAGGCGTTGAGATTGTGTCGCAGGAAGATATTGAAGATTTAAAACTGCTGGCAGCAACAAGAGGGGAAGAAAGCATCCCGTTTTCCGAGTATCTCAGCAAATGAAGATTAATATCAGAAAAAGCGCCGTAAAAGATTTAAAAAAAATTAGCGGAACTGATAAAGACCGTATTCATAAAAAAATCCTTGAACTTGAAAATTTCCCCGATGTCAGCAATTTAAAGAGATTAACTAATTTTGAGCCTGCCTATAGAGCAAAAGTAGGCGACTATCGAATCTTATTTGATATTGTTGAGGATGAAATTGAAATTGGTCGGGTTCTGCATCGTAAAGAAAGCTATAAAATATAAGTTCATGCCATATTCCCACGCAGAGCGTGGGAACGAGAACTTAACAGCGTAGTTTATATTTTTATAATTTTATGGAAATAAGAGTCAGCATCAGAAAAAAACTTGTCTCGCGGGGAAGAAGCTTCACATTGGAAAGCTCGTTCAGCTCCGAAGAAAAATTTGTCATTCTTTTCGGTCCCTCCGGCTCCGGCAAAACGCTCACGGTAAAAGCAATCGCAGGGCTTGAGAAGCCGGATTCAGGCAGAATTGTTGTCGGAAACCGTGTGCTTTTTGATTCGGAAAACAACATCAACATCCCTGCCCGGCATCGTGACATCGGCTATGTGTTTCAGGATTATGCGCTGTTTCCGCATCTTACGGTTGCCGAAAACGTGGCTTTCGGCTTGCGGAAAAAATGGTGGCACCGGCATTTGTCGAAAAATGACAGCATCCGTGTCCAAAAATTTATGGACGTGTTTGAAATCAAACCGTTAGCGCACAGCTTTCCCCGGGATATTTCTGGGGGGCAGCGGCAGCGGGTCGCGCTGGCACGCGCGCTTATCCGCAACCCGAAACTGCTGCTGTTGGACGAGCCTTTTTCCGCGCTGGATCCTCTGCTCAGAGGAAAATTGAGAAACGGTCTGCTTGAAATTCAGTCCCGATTCTGCGTGCCGGTGGTGATGATTACCCACGATCCGGACGATATTACCGCATTTGCTGAAACGCTGGTGGTTTATGAAGCCGGACAGGTGCGGCATATCTGGCCCTTTTTCAAGCAGCGCGAAGAAAATGAAAAATCTTTGGACGCTATTTTATCAAAGCTGGCATTGCTTTCCCACCCTATTCCGTGAGACAAAAGGAGGTTGAGCGTTATTTTTTTTCGCGCTTTCAAAATTTTCGTGTTTTCGTGGTTTTTTTTGCGCCCCATGTAAGAAAAAGAT
>JAIFKL010000007.1 GCA_020049595.1 Desulfobacteraceae bacterium | reverse complement strand
ACATGCCGCCAAAGCCATCGGATACCAGTATCTTGTTGTATGATCCAGAGGGATATACCGGGTCGGCGTCTGTGTTCCGTAGCTTACCCACAGCCAGTAAAACGCTGTTGTCAGACAGATAAGGCGGACAGGCTGGGGCTGCCGCTTCCATGTCAGAATCATGCACAGAAATGCACTGCTAAGTAATATTCCGTAACTTTGAGAAATAATAAATGTTTTGACGGGCCACAGAAACCATTCCGCATTGTACTCAAGTGTCAGTAAATATTCCGAACCTTTTATATGGCTTGAAGAAGCGATTTTAAACTCGTAGAAAGGGTCTCCGGTCCAGAAATAGAAGGAAATGAAATTCAGCAGACAGAACGTCAGCAATCCGCTTCCCAGCACTGAGATGCTTTTTTTCCATTGAAAATCAGGCTCCCGCTGAATCCATATTGCAAGGCTTAACATTCCCAGATAGAAAACAGAGGTCAGATGAACAAATATTGAAATTCCCAAAAGACAGGCACCCGCAAGATATTGCCGGGGATGTTTTGCAAAGAGAATACAGACTGTTCCCAACACGATGAACATATTGGCAAAAGCCAAAGGGTCCATATCTGTCGCGCCGATAATGTCTCTGACTGATAATGCTGCCATCAGTCCGGCATAAAACGCATAATAAATATTGCAGATGCGGAGAACGGCAAAGAAAACGCCGTACATGAAGACCAGCGACGCGAACATCGTGGGAATTGCGGCTGTAGCTTCACTGAAACCGAAGACATAAAAGCTCAGTCTCAGAAGCGAGTTGAAAAGCAGCCGGGTTTCCCAGTGGTTTGCGGGAATCCTGTCCCAGAGCAGGGCATAACGCACGTAGTACAGATCATCAAATCCGAAGAAACCTGCAAAAAAGCATAGACGGAGCATGATCCAGAAGACGAACAGAAGCGCAATCGCCGGTATCAGAACTTTTCGACTGTAGAGATTCTCAGGCATTTGATTTATATCTTTCATTTGCTGATACCGATTCGCTATCAACTTTCCGCCTCCGGAGTGCTAAAATGAGCCGCCAGGCGAAATTTTAGCAAATATATACTTGCTAAAATTTCGCTCCGCTCCGTTTTTAATAAGATGACGCACTCCGGAAAGCGAATTGGTATGAAATACAATTTCAGCACTCCGGGTCCGAGATTTGACAACCCAGCTTTTATCAGACGGTAAAAGCGGGGTTTTCAAATCTCTATTGATCGTCAATAAGCTTAAAGCAATTTGGAATTTGAAGAGATGATTCGGATAATCTCTTTCAGTCGGTGATTGATCGAATCAAGAATGATGCCGATACTGAATGAAATAAAAGAAATTACCATAATCCCTGATGCCAGAATGGCGGATGGAAAACGTAAAATTTTGCCGGTGCTGAGAAATTCCGTAATCGGTATGCTGCCGATCAGCAGGCCTGCAAAGAAGAAAATCGCCCCTATGACGGAAAAGAAGAACAGGGGGCGATATGCTTTGAATATATCGAATATGTTTAATAAAACTCTTGCGCCGTCCGAAAAGGTTCTCAGTTTTGAATGCGAGCCTTCAGGTCTTTTTCCGTAAGGAATGGGAACTTCGGCAATGATAAATCCGTAATGAAGCGCCTGAAGCGTCATCTGAGTTTCCACTTCAAAACCTTTTGAAACCATAGGCACTTTCTTGACAAATTCTCTGTTGAAAGCACGATAACCGGACATAATATCGGTCAGTCCGCTGCTGAAAATTGTATTCACCAATTTTACCACAAGGCTGTTGCCGAAAACATGAAATGCACGGAATGAATGTTCTCCGTATTCCACCAATCGGTTTCCCACCGCCATGTCGGCTTTTTCTTCAATAATCGGCATGATGAGGTTATGCACCCTGTCAGCAGGATAGGTGTCGTCTCCGTCCGCAAGCACATAGACATCCGCTTCAATATCCTGAAACATGGATGCCATGACAAAACCCTTTCCCTGACGTTTTTCTTTTTTGACCACAGCGCCTTCGGCTTTGGCGATTGCCGCGGTATTATCCGAAGAATTGTTGTCATAAACATAAATTGTTGCATCAGGAAGCTGTTGCTGAAAATCGGCGATTACTTTTTTTATTGTCAGTTCTTCGTTATAACAGGGAATGAGAACCGCAATTTCTTTATTCTGATATGTGTTGATTCTTTTGTTCATAGCACTTTTTCCTTATCACGAAAATTTTATCGTGTTGGGTAACGCAGCCCGTCGCACTGACGACGGCATGGGGGTGCCGTGGGACGTTCCCACGCAGAGCGTGGGAATGAGGTCAAGTGCGTAACTCCTATCCTTATCACGAAAATTTTATCATGTCTGGTTTTATAATTACACCGTTCTTTTCCGGATGATTTGAGCCGGATTGCCTGCGGCAATGGAGAAATCTTCAACATCTTTTGTCACCACAGCGCCGGCACCGATAACGCATTTTTTTCCCACATTTGCCATAATCAGAGCGCAGTTGCCGATCCATGTATCTTCTCCGATAAGCACTTTCTCGAAAATGCCGCCCTGTTCCTGAATCGGCGTATTCAAATCATCAAAATTGTGCTGACGTTTGCCGCTCATAATATGCACACCGCTGCCCAGCGTGCAGTGATCCCCGATGCTGCATTTTCCGATGTTGCATTGGGGACCGATATAGACGCCTTTGCCGATTTCCGTGTTTGCCTGAGAGAAAATTGTCCCGAAAAGAACGGCGCAGTCTTTATCGCACCGGGTCATGGACAGACGATAGAAATTTTTCCTCAGATAATTTCCGGTTAATCCGGGAAACAGGCTTAAAAACTGTGAAATCGTCCAAAAAGAACTGTCTCCCATTCCCGCAAATCTGCACAGAAAATAAATGCAGAACAGCGGAAAAACAAAGACCGTAAAGCATAAATCTGCAAACTGTTTTAATAAAGCTTTCATTGCCGGTTTACCGTTATCTTTTTGCCATGAATACGAGATGTTGTAAAATGGGTTGAGCCACAAAAACACGAAATCCTCGAAAGTGCGAAAGAAACTTCCGTGTTTTTCGCCAAAACATAAAAATAGGTTTTCGTGCTTTCGTGGTAAAAATTTCAGGGTATCAGTCCGGTATCAGTCCTGCCACAACTTTCAGCGCATAAACAGCATCCGACAAGTCAAGTCCGAAATATCTGGGACCGACACGTTCATCGTCAAGAATAAAATCATCAACATAATAAGGTGCCTGCATGGTCGGACCCCATGAATAGGCATTGGAGTTGTTTCCGCCGAAGAAAAATCTGTTAAACCGGTGTCCGTTTTGAGATGTCGGAAGATAATTAATGCCTTCCACATAAAAAGAAGGTAATGACTCACCGTTTTTATTGTATATCCATGCTTCCATTTTTCCGTTGCCGGCGCCCGCAGGTTCTTCCAATGTGTAATGAAATTCAATGCCCATCCATTCATCAGTTATTACGGCGACTCCTTTACCGTTCAATGAAATAGATTTTTCTGTTATTTCAGTTGATTGAGTATATTTACTGACAGAAACAGATG
Source organism: Desulfobacteraceae bacterium (assembly GCA_020049595.1). Classification (GTDB taxonomy): domain Bacteria; phylum Desulfobacterota; class Desulfobacteria; order Desulfobacterales; family JAIFKL01; genus JAIFKL01. Next base: position 6,023 of record JAIFKL010000007.1, on the reverse strand, counting down.
GCACATTCTGTATTGAACCGTCTTCATAGCTATGGATACCCATTGTTAAAATCAAATTCTGCTTTTGTTCCGGTTTACTGTCAAGCTTCGGAATAGGACCATAGTTATCCGCTTTTATATAAGGAACTATTGATATAGAGCCATATCGGTGATCAGTATCCGGAATGCTGCCGTTCCATTTCTGACAACTGTTCCAGCCAAGCCCTATTGTATTAAATTTCCACGATCCCCAATACCCATAATCCTTTCCGTCCTCATAAATTCCTGTTCCGGCTGATGAACAGGTAACTTCAGTCCCGCCGCTTTCACATCTTGTGGGCCATTGTTTGCGGGATATTTTCACCATATAAAAAAGATAAAGGTCTTTATAACCTGAAGTTGATTCGCCGGTGCCGAAATATGTACCTAACCTGCAGGGTCCGTCAGTGCTTGACAAATCTATAAGAGCTGTTTTTCCCTCGGTTTTGAAATGCGTTGCGGACCCGAAATTGCTGATCCAGGGTTTTTTTACAGCCGGCGGGTTGGTCCATGCAGAATAATAACACCATATAGAAGGCGTTCCGTCTGTTTTTTTGGGAAAGTCATCCGGAAAGCTGTCAGCCACGACATCGCCCACGCCGCTGGAATATTTTGTTCCGTACCAGTCTTTAAGATTGTCAAATGTTTCAACAATATCAAACTGTTTTTCCAAACGCTCCTGCCATAAAAGCTGACTGCTTCTTATTCCAGCCGCAACCTGCATGGAATAAATGGCATCTTCCAGACCGACTTTCTCATCTCCGTTGAGGTCTCCGGAAATTTTCAAATTCACAGCCGCTCTGTTGCTTTCATCCGAATAGAGTCCCCCGGTGTATGCCTTAACTTTGTAGTAGCAGCTTTTGTCCTGCGCTATGGCTTCGGTATAACTCAGAACATCTGTTCCGACACTGCCAAGCCATGTCTCTCTGTCCATGAAAGATTTACTTGTGTCATCGTGGAAGATGGGATAGGACTTAGTGTAAGCGACAAAACAGGCGCGACCGGTTTTAAGGAATTATCATAGATTTTCCGAATGCGATGATTGGAACTATCTGCAATAAAAACATTTCCCTCTCCGTCCACCGCGACATCACGGGGAGATTTCAGTTTTGCCGCCGCCGCCGCTTCTCCGTCGCCGGAATAGCCTTCGCTCCCGGTTCCGGCAATGGTTACAGGAACACAGTCTGTTTCTTTCAGGCTGCATTTCCAGATACGGTGGCTGCCTCCGTCCGCAATATAGAGATTTTCGGATGCCTCATCCACTGCCACATTGGTAGGAGAGAAATTTAATGTGACGGTTTTGCTGACGGTTCCCGCGCTGTTCATTTTGAGGATGCGTTTGTTATCCGTATCGGCAACGAAAATATTTCCTGAACCGTCAACTGCCACACCGTTAGGATTTTTCACATTTGTCGTAACCGTTGTCACTGTTCCGTCAGTGCCTGCTTTTCTGATGCGGTTGCCAAGCGTATCCGCGGCATAGATATTTCCGCTCCCGTCAACCGCAACACTGCGGGGATAATTCAGACCTGTCATAACCTTTGTGAGTTTTCCCGCCGCATCTGCTTTTTGAATACAGAAGTTGCTGTTATCGGCAATATAGATATTGCCGTTCATATCCGTTGCCACATCCATCGGATTGTTCAGCCCCGATGTTTTCGGAACCAAGGTTGTCATTACCCCCGCTTTGTCTATTTTTCTGATACAGTTATTAGAAGAATCAGCAATATAAATATTTCCCGCGTGGTCAACAGCCACCCCTTTGGGAGAATTGAGTGTTGCCGATATTGCCCTGCCCGCATCACCCGCATAGCCCCCGGAACCGTTTCCGGCAACAGTGTCAATCATCAGCTCGGCATAAGATAAATCGGGAATAACACAACATACCGACAAATAGAGAAAAAACATCAGAAACCGGCTGAATCTTATTCTATCGTTTTTCATATTTTACTCCTTATTTACTTAAAGTTCATTAATAATTTGAAGCAAAATTCCGAATCTTTTTTCCCAATCCCTGAAAAGTTCTTCCTTCAGTCTGCGGATATTTTCTCTCACAGTCTCATTGTCTGTCATACCTTTTCTGATTGCGGCGGCTATTGACCGTGAGTCATATTTTGAAAAAATGACGCCTCTTTTGAAGTAATTTTTTATTGCTTCCGTATCAGACACAATGACAGGTTTGCCTATTGCTACCGCTTCATAAATTCCGCAATTGATAAGATGATCTTTTTTTGTCATCACAATCAGCAAATCTGCCGACATTAGCAAACTCTGATAATCTTTCTCAGCTAAAAAACCCGTAAGTTTTATATTCGGCGGCAGCCTGCGAAGCAGATGCTTTTTCCCGTACTTACTGCAATCTCCGGTAATATGAAATATCCGGTTACGATCTGAGAATGTTGCAGCTTCAATGACTTCGGCAAGGGGTTCGTCTTCGGCAAAAGCGGATATAAATACGATATGTTTTTTTCCGTCCGATTCAAACGGTTCGCCCAGGGCCATTTCAGGCAGCTTATCCTGTAGGATAAAGCCCTTTCCTCCCAATTTGCCGACAATATCAGACAGGTATTCATTTGTGATGATTGTCATGTCAGCATTTTTAATTGTGTATCTGCTGAGAAAATGGAAACTTTTCCATTTGATGCTGTTGCTGTGAAGCGTTTCCAATTTAAAATTTGAATGACGGTCAACGATAAGTTTATAATCAAAATATTTTTTGAATGCACAGGCAAACGCAGCCAGCACAATTGAGGGATTCTGAACAAAGAGAATGCCGGGTTTTTCCCTGACAAGGACAATTGCCGTTTTAATGATGAGATATAAATATCTTGCAATTCCTTGCAGCGCATCAGGCTCTGATAAGACATAACATCGGGCATTCAGGGCTTTTGCCAGTTCCAAAGACCGTCGCTGTCTTTCCCATGTTATCCAGATTATTTTTTTATTCATATGAGCCTGAAAAAAAATCCATATTTATGAGACTTATAAAAAAGTACAGAACTATGAAGCATTATTCCTGAAAGGGATGAAATAACGAAGCTTGCCGGATGGTTCTCTGGGTAACACTTCAACAATTTTTATTATAATATTCATTTGGGGATCAATTTTTTTCTTTAAAGTTTCCAAATAATATCGTTTGAGTTCCTCCGAAAACATATTATTCACTTTCAGATACACATCAATATTATTTAAACTTGTTTGTACTGCTTTGAAAGAAACAACCCCTTTTTTCAGCGTATAAGCAAATACAGCATCATAGACTTTAGCTCCTGACGGTGTTAAAATATAACTGTCGCTTCTGCCTTTTGTAATTTTAATAAGCGGAAGGTTAATTCCGCATTCGCACTTTGATTTGCTGATTAATCCGATATCGCCGATTTTGTAACGAATAAACGGAAATGTGAAGGTATTCAATTCGGTGATATATATTTCCCCTTCCTCATCGTAAACCTGCTTTCCATCTTTGATGACCTCCATAAAAATATTATATGCCATCAAATGCATATTCCCTTTTCGGCATTCAAAGCCTATGATACCCGTCTCAGTACATCCGTATTCATTTAAAAACCTGCAATTAAATATATCTTCAATTTCTGATTTCTGTCGGAGAAGGATAATCTCACCCGTTCCGATTATTCCTCGCATATTCAAAAACTTTATATCTTTTTCAAACTCCTTAACGAACATCGCAAATTCATAAATCAAACTGGGATATCCGTAAAAATATCGGGGGCTGAATTGCTTCAGCTCTGAATAATATTTTTCAAAAGCTTTTATATTAAGATCAAAGGCGGACAGTCGTTTCCGATTCATTGACCAATCTTTTATCTCGGACTTTATTTGTTCATATCTGCCCATCGGCATACCCCAAAACCTTGCTTGAGGCTCTCCTATTTTAATTCCGTGCCATCCATAAACATGATACATCACAGCATCCATACATGCAAGGGTATTCCTGTCTTTAAAAAAAGTAAGAGGTGTTCCCTGAGAACCGCTGGTTGTTCTTTTATAATGTTTTTTTATATTTGAATTTTTTAATAAATCAGGATTGTTCTGCACAATCTCTTTGGTTAGGGGAGGTATTTTCAATAAGTCTTCCGAACATTTTATATCTACAGGACTAATATGATTTGAGCTAAACAGTTCTGAATAATAAGGAATATGGATAAAAGAAAAATTAAGTATTTTTTCTATTTTTTTCCAGCATAAACACTTCAATTCATTATGACTTAATTTTTCGATGTCTCTGACATATTTTAAATAGTAAATAATATTCTGTCCAGTCAGCAATCTGAGAGGATAAAAAAGTCCGTATTTAGAAACTGTTAAATTCATAGCTTAAATTATATTTTTTACACTGATGATAATGGATTAAAAGAATTTTTTAATTTTATCAAAAAAATTAACTATCTCCTGTTGAAAATAAAAATATTTTTGATAAACGTCTCAATTTTCCCATGTCCGGGAATCAAAGCCCAAGCTTCGTCAAAAGCGGCTTTCTTCACCCAAAATATGAATAAACCGTAACTGCATATTCCCGCCGTTATCAGAATGCAGACGGTCAGCGGCAAAGGGAATAAATGATGTATCAGATGCTTGCATCCGAATATAACGCTCATCATAACACAGGTTCCCGAAAAAGGAAAGAACATATTGGATAAAAATTCCGTAAGGGATAAATTCAGCAGACGGAGTGAAAATTTCAGGGTCACAAAGAATACAAAAGAATACCCGAAAACCCATGCAAGGCAAAGTCCCGTCACTCCGTAATAGGACACGCCTGCAAAAAACGACAACGGCATGAATACTGCCGCAACGGAAACATACCACAGGTTCACGTCCACCCGTCCGATACCGTAGAGCATGGGAGAAACCAGCGTCCCCAATGTTCTGAGCGGCATGACGAGACACATCAGTTGCAGCGGGAAAATAACATCTTTCCATTTATCGCCCAGCAGCAGACCGAGAAATTCGGGGGCAACTGCCAGCAAGCCCCAGAAAACCGGAAAGAGAATCAGACTGCCGATACGGACCGCTTTTAAAAAATGGGAACCCACCAGTGTTAAGTCCGACTGGATGCGGGAAAAAGCAGGAAAAGCCACCTGATTGACAATCGGCATGAATTTGTCCATGGGAATCTGCGACAGTTCCAGCGTAACCGAGTATATGCCGAGAAGCGTGTTTCCTATCATAGGACCGGCAATCACCACGTCGGCTTTGGAATAAAAATACCACAGGATCCGGGATGCAAAGGAATAAAGTCCGAAAGAAATAAATTCACGAATTTCTTCAAGTCCGAATCCGGGTAAAAAGAAATCCCTGACGACCGCATTATAGCCTATCATAAGGGTGACATGGATGCAGACTGATGCCCATACGAGCGACCAGACCCCGTATCCGCGCAATGCCAGTATCAGCGACAGAACCGAAGAAAACACAGTGGCGGCAAGTTCCACAAGCGATTTCAGCTTAAAATCCATTTTACGCATGAGGACAGAGTGCGGAATAATATACATTGCCAGAAATAAAAAATTCAGGCTTAAAACCTGTAAAATCGGAATCAGACGGGGTTCTGAAAAATATCCTGCAATGAGCGGGGAACCGAAAAACAGAATAAGAAACATGATACCGTGAGATACGATGACAAATCCGAAAATATGAGACTGCTGGCGGCGGCTCAATTCTTTTTTTTGGACAATGGCGGCACCCAGTCCCAATTCGCCGATCATCACCAGAAAGTTGATACATACCGACGCCATTGCCATCAGACCGTAATCGCCGGGGTTTAAGATTCGGATGATCAGAATGGTGATTGCCCAGGAAACGATCTGACCCAGATATTTCATTCCGCCGAGCCATGCAAGAGATGTGATCACCTGCTTTTTCAAATCATCATTCTGTAATGAGTTATTGCTCAACAGTTCCTCCTTAATTCTGCCTGCTTCCCGATGCCTGCGTGTTGACATTTGCGGATATTTTATTTATATATTCATCTCATTGAAGAG
>JAIFKL010000225.1 GCA_020049595.1 Desulfobacteraceae bacterium | reverse complement strand
ATCGGAAAAAACGGTACGGGCAAATCAACTGTTTCTTATGTGTTGGAGATATTTCAGGCAATCAGCCGAGGCGTAAACAGAGTCGGACAACTTGTTCGGTCAGGGGATTTTGCTCGCGAAAGGTCTGATGTTCCGATCCGCTTTGAATTGGAAGTATTACTTGACAAAAAAATATATAAATATGTCCTCGCGTTGGAGTTGCCGGAAAAATTTAAAGAACTTCGGGTTTTTGAAGAGCAATTGTCAGTTTCAGGAAGTCCGATTTACTCTCGAAACGCCGCACAAGTCACTCTTCACACCGGTTCGCAAAATCGTGAGGCGCAGTTTTCGGTGGACTGGCATCTTGTTGCCCTTCCGATCATTCAGGAACAGTCAGAAAGCGATCCGCTTCATATTTTCAAGACTTGGCTTGCCCGCACGATTATTTTAGCTCCGATTCCGGGCTTGATGATTGGAGACTCCGAGGGCGAAAGTTTGGAACCGAAACGGGATGCTTCAAACTTCGGGGAGTGGGTTTCCGGCTTACTCAGCCGCTATCCCGCAGCCTACACACAGATTGACAAATATCTCAGGGAAGTGATGCCTGATATTCAGGATTTTCAGAATGAACGGATCGGTAAAGACGCCAAAACTATGGTTGTCCGGTTTGAAGCAAATAATGCGAATCTGAGCGTTGACTTCAAAGACTTGTCTGACGGCGAGAAATGCTTTTTTCTTTGCGCCCTTGTCTTTGCCGCCAACAAATTCTACGGACCGCTTTTCTGTTTCTGGGACGAGCCTGATAATTATCTCTCTTTATCGGAGGTCGGACATTTTGTAACATCGCTGAGACGCTCATTTCAAGGCGGCAGTCAAATTTTAGTGACTTCTCATCATCCTGAAGCCATCAGAAAATTTTCAGATGAAAATACCTTTTTACTTGATCGGAAAAGTCATCTGGAGCCGACGCTGATCAGAGCGCTCAGTGACATATCTGTGAGAGGCGACCTTATAACTGCCCTGATTTGCGGCGATATAGAACTATGAGCAGAAATAAGCATAAACCGCATATTTTTGTGTTGCCCGAAGATGATGCGAATCGCCAGATTGCAAACGGGTTTATTCATAACCTCAATGTCAATGAAAATGCCATTCAAATCATGCCGATTGCCGGCGGCTGGATAAAAGTTATAGACTGCTTCATAAATGATTATGTGTCTAACATGCGGAGTTTTAAAGAAAGAAGAATGGTTTTACTTATTGATTTTGATAAAGATCAAAATCGGTTAAGTCGTGTAACGAGTCAGATTCCGGCTGATTTGAAAGAAAGAGTATTCGTTCTCGGAATACTATCTAATCCGGAAGAACTGAAGAGAAAACTAAGAAAGACTTTTGAGGAGATCGGAGAATTTCTTGCAGAAGATTGCCCCGGTAACAAGAATAAGTTGTGGGAGTATGATCTTCTCAGACATAATGAAACTGAATCAGAGCGTATCATTTTATCTGTTAAAAGTTTTCTATTTATATAAAAACGGAGACTTATATGGAGCCGATTGTAGGCGTCGCATTTATCATTGACGGAAAAGCCGAAATCCTGAAAGACGGAGACAACGGCATTCTGCCTTCCTGTGTGGGAGTGGACACCGACGGAAAGCTCATTGTCGGTACTCAAGCCCGGAATCAGGCGATTATCGCGCCGGAGCGCACTGTCCTTTCAGTGAAACGACTGATGGGCAAAGACCAGAAGATTCAGATGGGGGATGCCGCCTATCTGCCGCAGGAAATTTCCGCCTTTATTTTGAAATCATTGAAAGACCGGGCAGAAAAAGTGTTGGGAAAGCCGGTAAAAAAAGCCGTCATTACCGTCCCCGCATATTTTACCGACGCCCAGCGGCACGCGACAAGAGCCGCGGGAGAGATCGCTGGACTCGAAGTGGTTCGCATCATCAATGAACCCACAGCCGCAGCCCTTGCTTATGAAAGCACGCATTCGGAAACCCGGCGGATTCTGATCTATGATCTCGGCGGCGGCACGTTTGATGTGTCCATCGTCAAAATTGAGGAAGGCGTTGTCGAGGTGCTTTCAAGCACAGGAGACAATCATCTTGGCGGAGATGATTTTGATCAGTTGATTGTAAATCAATTAATTGAATATATTGAAAAAGAATTAAAAATTTCCACAGCAGGCAATCCGGTGATTCTGGCGCGGCTGAAACGTGCGGCTGAAACGGCAAAAATGATGCTTTCTTCAGCGCCTTACGCCAAAATCGAGGAGGACCATATCGGCAAAAAAGCGTGGAAAGATGTGCATCTGTCTTACGAGCTTTCCCGTACCGATTTTGAAGCAATGATCGCTGATGATCTGGAGCGCACCATGGACTCTGTCAGCAAAGCGATGAAAGACGCTTCGCTGCTGCCTTCGGCAATTGACAAAATCATTCTGGTGGGCGGTTCCACACGCATTCCGAGAATTTCGCAGATGCTGGAGGAGAAATTCGGCAAGCTTCCTCACAGCGAAATTGATCCTGACCTTTGCGTTGCGCTGGGCGCTTCCATACAGGCGGGCAGGGAAATGGGCTTTGAGGCTACAAGCGTTCTTTTGGATATAACGCCCTATACATTCGGCACATCGGCCATCGGCGAATTGGACGGCGAGCCGTGCATGACCCGGTTTGTGCCGCTCATCCGCCGGAACACCAAGCTGCCTGCGGCAAAAAGCGAGGCATTTTATACTGTTTATGACAATCAGGAGGCAGTGGAAATAAAGGTCTGTCAGGGAGAAGAACCTGACGCCTTAGACAACATTCAAATCGGCAACTACAAGTTCAAGCTCACACCCAAGTCGCCTGAAGGCAGTGTCATTATTCTGAATTTTGACTTAGATATCAACGGGATCCTCAAGATTGAGGCAGTTGAAAAAGCAAGCGGGAGGAAAATCGCTGCTGTGATTGAAAATGCTTTTACCGCGTTCACGGAAGCCGAGATGTCCGATTCCAAAAAGCGGATTGCGGATTTGTGGGGAGATGATCCTGAAGATGAACATATTGAAATAATTGATGATAAAGATAGTACGGACATGCCTTCCGATCTTGTCAATATCATGAAAAAAGCTGAGTCAAAACTCAGTGATGCCTCTGATGAGGACAGAGATGAAATGATTAATCTGATGGAAGACATTCGGGATGCCGTAAAAGAGGGCAGACTTGACGAGGCAAAAGGCTTGTGGAAAGAATTGGAAGATATTCTTTTTTATCTCGGGTAGGATGGGCATGAAATGCCCGCAGAATCTCTCGCAAAGGACGCAAAGAGCGCAAAGGAGAAAAGCTTTATTTATAAAAAAACTTTGCGTGCTTTGCGCCTTTGCGAGAAACTGTTTATAACAGCAGCAATTCGGAATTATAAAAATGAAACAATGTCCCACTTGTAATGCCAAGTATTTGGGGAAGCGGATATGCCACCGATGCAAGACCGATCTGGGCGTTTTGACAGACATCGAAGACAGCGCAATGTCTCATTTGGAAAAGGCAGTTGCCGCCTTTACCATGAGAGATTTTAACATGATGTTTTTTCATTCAAAACGCTCATGTTCGCTGCGCCGGACCCCGGAAGCCGCAAAAGTGCTTGCCTGCGCCTCGCTTCTGATGAGCAAATTCAATCTGGCGGTTGATGAATGGTCATCTGTCAACAGACTGATGAGATAATTGCAGAGAGCAAACGACGAATGACAAATCTTCAAGTCAATATCGGGGGAATACGGCTGAAAAATCCCGTGATGACCGCATCGGGTACTTTCGGATACGGTCGTGAATTTAGCGATCTGATAGACCTGAACTGTCTCGGCGCCATTATCGTAAAAGGCTTGTCGCTGGAGCCGTCAAAAGGAAATCCGCCGCCGAGAATTGTGGAGACATCGTGCGGTATGCTGAACGCCATCGGCTTGGAAAATGTCGGGATTGAGGCATTTGAAAAAGAGAAACTCCCGTTTTTAAAAAAACTTGAAACACCGGTTCTGGCAAATATCTATGGGAAAACCGTTGATGAATATGCAGAATTGGCAGCACACATTGAAGACATTGAAGGCATTGCAGGCATTGAAGTCAATATCTCATGTCCCAATGTGAAAACCGGCGGTATTGCTTTCGGCGTGAAAGCGGAATCTGCGGGAGAAGTTGTCCGGGCAGTCCGGCGCAGGACAAAGAAGCTGGTCATGGTCAAGCTTTCTCCCAACGTCACGGACATCACGGAAATTGCCCGCGCCGCTGAGGACGCTGGCGCAGATTCGCTGTCGCTGATCAACACGATTACGGGAATGGCGATTGACATCCGCACCCGGCGTTCAAAGCTTGCCAACATTACGGGCGGGCTTTCGGGACCGGCGATCAAGCCCGTGGCCTTGCGGATGGTCTGGCAGACGGTTCAGCGCGTAAAGATTCCGGTGATCGGCATCGGCGGCATCATGAAAGCAGAAGACGCGCTGGAATTTCTGATTGCCGGTGCGGCAGCAGTTCAGGTCGGAACGGCTAATTTTGTCAATCCCCGCGCCTCGATAGAAATTATAGAAGGAATTGAAGCATTTTTAATTGAAAACCATATCTCCGATGTGAAAGAGATCATCGGAAGTCTCACTTCGTAGGGCAAGTGCGTAGCCAATGCCCCTGAGTTAAAAGATTTCCCCCTCTCCCCTTTGGGGAGAGGGCCGGGGTGAGGGGCGCGGCGGATGTCCGAGTTTCCCCTCACCCTGACCCTCTCCCCGGAGGGGAGAGGGAATGACTTGTTTTAACTTAACAATATTAAGGTGTGCAGTGCTAACCCTGCAAAAAATAAAAAAATATGAAAGAGCATCCATCTCCAACATCTCAAATGTCTCATCCTCACAGTGAGAAAAAAGAAGCCGCGCTTCGGCTTGTGGCTTGGGAAATCACCCGCAACTGCAATCTCAACTGTATTCACTGCCGGGCGGCGGCGACAAAAGGCCCCTACACCGGCGAAGCAGATACTGCCGCAGCCATCCGGCTGTTGGATCAGATTGCTCAAGTCGGATCGCCCATCGTCATTCTCACGGGCGGCGAACCGCTGCTCCGTCCCGATATATTCGACATCGCCGCTTACGGCACAAACAAAGGGCTTCGCATGGTGATGGCACCCAACGGAACGCTTATCACAGAGACATCCGCGAGAAAAATGGCGGATGCCGGTATCAAGAGAATCAGCATCAGTTTGGACGGCTCGACAAAAGAGATTCACGACACATTCCGGGGCGTTGACGGCGCGTTTGACAGTGCGCTTAGGGGCATCAGCTTTGCCAAAACAGCCGGAATCGAATTTCAGATTAATACTACCATCAGCAAGGCAAATCTTGAACAGATACCCAAAATTCAGGAACTTGCAGTCAACTTGGGCGCGGTCGCACATCACATTTTTCTGCTCGTTCCAACGGGACGGGGAAAATATATGCTCGATCAGGAAATCAGCGCAGAGCAGTATGAGCAAACCCTGAACTGGTTTTACGACCAGAGAGACAAAACGCCCTTGCAGTTGAAAGCCACCTGCGCGCCTCATTTTTACCGCATTCTCCGGCAGCGCGCAAAAGCCGAAGGAAAATCCGTTACTTTTCAGACACACGGATTGGACGCCGTAACTCGCGGATGTCTCGGCGGAACGGGCTTCTGCTTTATCTCACACAGGGGCATTGTGCAGCCCTGCGGATTCCTTGATGTGAACTGCGGCGATATTACAAAAACTTCTTTTGCCCAAGTATGGAATCACTCACAAGTATTTCTGTCTTTACGCAATTTCGAGAATTTGAAGGGGAAATGCGGCGTCTGCGAATACAAAAGGGTCTGCGGCGGGTGCAGAGCAAGAGCTTATGAGGCAACCGGCGACTTTTTGGCAGAAGAGCCGCTTTGCAGCTATCAACCTGTTTCACGGAGGAACACGCCATGAAAGTCAAATCCCTGATGATTTCCGATCCCATCACCATCAGCAAAAATGCTTCCATTGAAGAAGCGATTCAGGTGATGAAAGACAATTCCATCCGCCACCTTCCGGTTGTCTCGGAAGACAATGATCTTGAAGGTTTTGTCACGCTGGCGGACCTGAAGCTGGGACTCATTCCCTCTCTGCTGGGAGATGTGTCTCTCAAAGACCTGATTATAGAAGAGCCTGTAACCGTAAATCCTGAAGACAGCATTGAAACAGCAGCCCGACTTATCTACACGCATAAAATCAGCGGGATGCCGGTGATAAAGAACAAAAAATTGCTCGGCATTATCACTGAAACCGATATGCTGAGAACTTTTATTGATATGATGGGCATCCTGACGGAAAGTTCAAGTATCGAGGTGATTCTCGGAGATGAACCGGAGGCATTTAAAAAGGCATTGCAGATTATTCAGGATCACGGCGGTGATATTATAAACGTGGGACTGAGCGGACAGCAGTTAAGCAAAAGGATATATTATTTCCGGCTTTTTCCCTGTAAGACGGAGACAATAAAGCAGTCACTTGAAGACGCAGGTTTTGAGGTGTCGGATGCCATAGACTGATATAAATAAACGATTTGAAAAATCGTTTTACAATGGATTTAAAGTAAAACGACTTTGCAAGTCGTTTTCTGTCTGAAACGATTTGAAAAATCGTTTTA
>JAIFKL010000285.1 GCA_020049595.1 Desulfobacteraceae bacterium | reverse complement strand
GTTTTTCTGTCTCGCAACCAGCGTCTGATCGAAAATAAGATTTTCTGTACTTTATCCTTTGTTCATCTTTTTATGCAGGCATCCGTATAGGCATCAGACTGATCGGATAGCCGTATTCAAGCGGAATATCTTCCTATTTCGGAAATAAGCGATGCCCCCCTTTATTAAAACAGATATTAAAATCGGTCTCGCAAAGCCGCATCTGATTCCAGCCCGGGCGCAAAGTAAAGCGAATTTTCAATTCGCTTATAAGCGATTTGATCTGTTCTCAGCTTGGGTCTCTCTACTTTCATTTGCGCCCTCTGCGCCAAAGCTAAGAATAGACGCGAGAACCTTTTTTTATTTCCGATAACGTATAGGTTCTGTTGACATTTATGTAGGGGTAAGCCCCTGTGCTTACCCTTCAGGTCAGCCGCGGGGAATATAATCGGAATGTTACAACAATTCAAATACATTCAAAAATTTGGTCGTTTATCTGAATTTTAATGATCATCATCACACTACCGGACAATTTTTTCAGACTGTTCTGCTGAAACAGACACAAAACGGCTTGCAAAGCCGTTTTACAGTAAAACGATTTTGCAAATCGTTTCTGTTTCCATACAAATAAAATCAGCATGTTATGATTTTTTGTCCGGTAGTGTGGATCATCATAATGAAATCTGCAAGAAAGGATAGTCAAAGCATCATCTTCAAATCTATATATCAGTCTGTGTTCGTTGTCTATCCTTCTCGACCAGAAACCGGATAACTCATGCTTCAACGGCTCCGGTTTTCCTAATCCTCTGTAAGGTTCTTTCAGGCAATCTTTGATCAGCCGATTTATTTTTCTGAAAACATTTTTGTCAATACCCTGCCAATAAATATAATGCTCCCAAGCTTCTTTCGTAAAACAGATCATCATTATGCGATTTCGCTTATCTGTTTTATGACAACCTCATTGTTGTCAAGCTGTTGCAGAGATCTGAACAAAGATTCACGATTCGCGGAAGTTGACAAAAGGTATTCGGTTTCATCAATTTCTTCTGAGATATGAATCTCGACAATTTTTTTGTCATTAAACATAGTTTTAAGCTTTTCAATGAACTCGGCATTCAATTCATCTAAGCTCAGTTTGAAATTTGCTATCATACCCTCACCTTTTATATGCTTCCATAAATAAGGAATCCGGCTTTCTGACCTTTCCATTATTTTCTTGAAGAAAAGTCACCCTCAATATTCTGTTATTCTTTTCAAATCACTTAATATCTTACCGATAGTTTCATCCCCCGGATGGCGTTGCAAAAATGAAACGCAGAGGGCTTTGGCGTCTTGGATTTTATTATAAGCTTTCAGCAATTGAATACAATTTATGACAGTGTTGCGGTCATCGGGGTCAATCTGCAAGGCTTTTGAATTCAGCTTCAATCATCATTTTCACCACATCAGGCATTTTATATTTGGCACTCCAGCCGAGTTTTTTCCTTGCTTTTTCGGGATTTGCCCTGCTGATCGCCAAATCTGCGGGGCGTAAAAGGTTTTCGTCTGTTGTTACATAATCTTTCCATTGTAATCCGACCGCAGAAAAAGCAGCAGCCACAAAATCCTCCAAGCTGTGGGTCTCGCCGGTGGCAATCACATAGTCATCGGCTTTTTCCTGCTGAAGCATCAGCCACATTGCTTCTACATATTCCGGGGACCATCCCCAGTCTCTTTGAATAGAAATATTTCCCAGCTTTAATTTTTCCGAGCTTCCTTTTGCAATCCGACAAGCTGCTGATACAATCTTTCGGGTGACAAACCGCCGGGGTCTTAAAGGCGATTCGTGATTGAACAGAATCCCGGAGCAGGCAAACAATCTGTATGATTCCCGATAATTGGCTACTTCCCAGAATGCGGCGGCTTTAGCTGTTGCATAAGGGCTTCGGGGTCTGAAAGGTGTATTTTCATCTGCCGGTTCGGGCGTATTTCCGAAACATTCGCTTGATCCGGCATTATAAAATTTTATCGGCAAACCTGTAAAACGGATCGCCTCCAGCAGATTCAATGTTCCTACACTGAGCAGCTTTTCCCGCTCCGCCGAAGTCCTGCATACAGACTGAGTCTGCGTCGGCGGACAGATATAGGCAGACAGTTATTTTTATCATAAGTTTTTCATAAATTCTTCAACACTTATACCTGCCTGTCGAATGACTGAACGTAAAAGTCCCGGAGCAAGTTCTTTGTGGTCAGGAATTGTAAGCGTCGGACGAAATTCATGTCTGAGAATAATATGACTCCCCGTTTGACGGGCAATATCATACCCCATCTTTTTAAAAGCGTTGACTGCTGTTTTCCCTGAAATATTGGCTAATCTAACCAACTGTTACTTCTCCGATATAACTCTCTTCAGGGATAAAAACGAAAATCCCTTTACTCTTTTTTTTTTCCACTTCCAGATATCCTGCAATGGCGTCTTTTACGTTTTCTTTTGCTTCTTCAAGAGTTTTTCCCTGACTTATACAGCCGGGCAAATCCAGCACATCCGCCACATATCCTTTATACTCAGGATCATAATAAAAATAGACTTTATATTTCAAGTTATCTCCTTTTCCTTCCGATATGCCCGAATGGTGCCCCGGCTTAAAACAGACCGCGCCGGGAATAACGGGCAGATGCGCCTGAGTCTGCGTCGGATCGGTCGGATAAAGCAATGGAATGTCAAGCACTTCACAATGATAGGTATTTTCCATCAATTCCTGACATGCCTGCCGGGTCTCTTTAGAACTTCATAATCAGCTATGGATTTTGACAAAATTAAAGTCTGTATATGTGAAATGATCTCCTCACCACTCATCCCTCAGTTTCCAGACATTTTGTCCCATGTAATCGCGACAATTTACGGTCAAAGGTATATAAAATCAATTGTATATGCTGTGCATCATTTGAAATTAAACAATCTGCAAATCCTGCATTGCCCGAGATGAATAGTTACCCCAAATATATAAGATTGTATAAGAATATATAAAAATATATAAGAAAGGTTTTGAAACCGGCACCATATCGTCCGGTGAGAAACCGGTGAAGAATGTTGAGCGAGCCGACAAAATCAGCCTGTTCCGAGTACCCGCAGCTCAGACACTCAAATTCCTCCCCCTTCCGGTTCTCCCTCTGAGTATGGGTACATTTCGGACATTTCCGACTGGTCTCAAACGGGCTGACAGACCGGAAGAAAACACGGTTTTCCTCGCAGCGCATCTGAATTATATTCAGCAGTTCCCGGTAATTCCAGTTACTCAGAGTCTTTCGGAATTCTTTGCTTTTACTCTTCTCTTCCGTATTCAGCTTCAGATCTTTCAGTTTTTCTGTTACGGCAAGCCTCAGATCACTGTTTATAAAATAATCTTTCACAGTTTTGTGAATATAATACGACAGTTCTTTCTTTGCTCTTTTATATGCTTTCGAACCCTGACGTTTTCTTTTTATCTTTGAAATAAGAGGTTTAATATCATTTCCCAGAAATTCCCGCTCCGATGTCGTCATCAGATGATTTATTCCCGCGTCGATTCCGACAGCTTTTCCGAACTCCTTCTTTTCTCCGGTTTCAATCTCAAAAGAAATCTGCACATAATCGCGGTGTATGACAACTGAAGATGCTGTTTTTCCGATGTTTTCCCACCTGAGAAACTGTCTGTGTTTTTTCAGCGGAATATACAATTCAATCTCTTTTCCGACAGAGGAAATAACCAGCCATAAGTCAAAGGAATTACGCCCTTTTTCAATTCTGACGGTCTGGGAAGAGAGCGTCATTTTCTTTCCGTTATGCACGGGCTTCACCGGATCATTGAATATTTCCTGTCCGAGCAGTTCCCCAACCTCACGTTCGGCGGAACTTTTTCTTCTGTTTTCAGTATTTTTTGCACCGAGAACCATTGACAGAGCCTCTCTTGCCGCGCACTGCCTCATTCTTGCCGTGAACCATGTCTCAGGCAGACCGTATATTTCCTTTTTTATATCATTTTTTGTTTTTATTTCAGGGTGTTCCCAGAAATAATCAATAAAAAAATTTGTCACCTGTGCATATTCGTCAAGAATCTCATTCAGGATTTTCAGCTTTTCCGCTGTCGCAGATTTCAGCGATGTTTTTGACGATCTTGTTATTTTCATTATCAGATTTCTCCGTCAGTCCGGTTCACGGAACGTGATAATATATTTATATATATTTATATAGAATTATATAAAACCTATAAAAGAATATGATACCGTTAAGACATTATTCAGCATTTCAGAATATTCTAAATGAACATGCGGATGCCGAATCAATTTTTCCAAGACCAAAATAATCTGCTCTTTGCTGAATTGACAGACACTTTCTAAAACCCAGACAGTTTCTGCTAAAACAATCTTTGAAACCCATATATCACCTTCACCTTGCTTTGTAAACAGTTCTCTTTCATCAGAATAATCACCTTCACATGCTCGGAAAGCCCTTTCTGACAGTCTGTCGGTATTCTCACAGTTCCGTCAATAATTTTCGTTTCAAATTCAATTGCATACATTACAATTTCTCCTGTATTTCTGATAAATTTCAGATAGTGATGTAGAAGTAGTGGCAACACGCGGTAACGAGTTGACAGCTTTTGAAAAGCTATCAACTTTTGCCTTGCCTTTCAAAAATACAGCCGCATTCACGAAGCAGTTTTTTCAGCAGAGGCTTATAATTATCCACTGAAAAGCACTGTCCGCCTGATGATTTATGTCCGGTCACTGAAGAGATGAAAGGGAACGTCTTCCTGTTCGGCGTCTTTCAGCAGCCCGTTTGCTTCAAGCAGTTCCGGGATCAGAATCCGCAACTTCCGAACAAGCTGTTCCGAGGTTTCAGCCTCTGTCACAACCCTTTTTTACTTCAATCTGCAAGAAAAGCAGCGCGGCTAAAATAAATTGCAGGAGATGAGGCGCATCATCTCTTTTCTGCAAAGCAGATAAGATGTGAGTGATAAAAAGTCCGCTCATTTCCTGCCAACGGGAGATTACGTTCCGCCAATGGTCCGTAGGCTTCTGTCAGAACGGATTCGGTGAGACTGTTCCGGTTTTTCTGAATTTCCGGCTGAATATTTGCATAGCCATATACGGCTATTTGAACAGGCTCAATTTTGC